>NZ_LDVA01000122.1:0-28793 GCF_050768715.1 Burkholderia sp. ZZQ-2
GAACCGCGTCACGGCGTCCCGCAGCGCCTCGGCCTGATCGCGCAGCGAATGCGCGGCGGCCGCCGCTTCTTCGACGAGCGCCGCGTTCTGCTGCGTGACCTGGTCCATCTCGCCCACCGCGCGATTGACCTGCTCGATGCCGGCGCTCTGTTCGCGCGACGCATGGCTGATCTCGTCGAGGATCTCGTTCACGCGCCGCACCGACTGCACGATTTCGGCCATCGTCTCGCCCGCGTGCGTGACGAGCGCCGCGCCTTGCTCGACGGTCTCGTTCGATGACACGATCAGCGACTTGATTTCCTTCGCCGCCGTCGCCGAGCGTTGCGCGAGCGAGCGCACTTCGGCCGCGACCACCGCGAAGCCGCGACCCTGTTCGCCCGCGCGCGCGGCTTCGACGGCCGCATTCAGCGCGAGGATGTTGGTCTGGAACGCGATCCCGTCGATCACGCCGATGATGTCGCCGATCTTGTGCGAGCGGTCGGTGATCTCGTTCATCGTGCGCACGACGTCGTCGACCACCGCGCTGCCGCGCGTCGCGACCTGCGCGGCCTGGCCGGCGAGCGACGCGGCCTGGGCGGCGCTGTCCGCGTTCTGCTTCACGTTCGCGGTCATCTGGTCCATGCTCGACGCGGTCTGCACGAGCGCGGCCGCCTGTTCCTCGGTGCGCTGCGACAGGTCCGTGTTGCCCGACGCGATCTCGCTTGCGCCGACGTTGATGTTCTCGGTACCCATCCGCACGCGCGACACCATGTCGATCAGCCCGCCTTGCATCGTGTGCAGCGCGTGCAGCAGGCTGCCGCGATCGTCGTGCTTCACGGCGACGTGCGCGGTCAGGTCGCCCTGCGCGATGCGCTGCGCGGCGTCGAGTGCCACTTCCAGCTCGCCGCCGAGGTTCGCGCGCACGCTTTTCAGCACCAGCACCATCACGGCGGTCGCGATCCCGCCGAGCACGGTCGTCATCGCGAGCCAGCGGCCGACGCTTTCGAGCACGGCGGTGCGCACGTCGTTCATGTACATGCCGGTCACGATGTACCAGTCCCAGGGTGCGAAGCGCTGCACGGCGCTGGTTTTCTCCTGCGGCTTGTCGGCGCCCGGCTTCGGCCACAGATACTCGACGAAGCCCTTGCCGCCTTCGAGATTGCCGGCCTTCACGATCTCGACGAACAGGTGCTTGCCGTTCGGATCGGTGAAGTTCGACACGTCCTTGCCGTTGAGGTCGGCCTTGATCGGATGCATCACGATCACGGGCTTCGAGTCGTTGACGGAGATGTAGCCGTCGGCGCCGGAACGCATCGCGGCGATCGCCTCGAGCGCCTTCTGCTTCGCGTCGGCTTCCGGCAGCGCGTTCTGCTGCGACAGCTTGTAGTAATGATCGGTCACGCTCGCGGCCTGCGCGACCAGCGACGCGAGCTGGTCGCGGCGGTCCGCGATCATCGATGCGCGCGTCTGCCAGGCCCCGAGCCCGGCGATCACGAGCAGGCCGAGCCAGAGGATGACGATCATCGAGGCGAGTTTCTGATTCAGGGAAAGGTTGCGCATGGTGTGTGGTCGGTCAGTCGTGGAAGCTCGCCGGGGCGGCGTGACGGGATAAGTATCTTGACGGCGCCCGACGTGCGTTGCCGTAGGCGGGTTATCCCTAGGAGCCCGGCGCCGTCGCCGATGCCGTCGACACCGACAAGGGTATCTATGCATATGCATAACGGGCGTCGCTATACTGTCGGGGCGATTGAATGCGCGCCGCGCGCGGCGCGGCGGCGAATGAAACCGAAAGGAGGCAACGATGCGAATTCTGGTGGTGGGGGCCGGCGCGGTCGGCGGATACTTCGGCGGCCGGCTGGCCGCGGCGGGGCGCGACGTGACGTTCCTGGTGCGCGACGGCCGCGCGGCCGCGCTGGCGCGCGACGGGCTGCTGATCCGCAGCCCGCGCGGCGACCTGACGCTCGCGAACGTGCAGACCGTGCGCGCGGGCGACGCGGGTGCCGGTGTCGCGCCGTTCGACCTCGTGCTGCTGAGCTGCAAGGCGTACAGCCTCGACGACGCGATTGAGTCGTTCGCGCCGTTCGTCGGCCCGCAGACGCTGATCCTGCCCATGCTCAACGGGATGCGCCATCTCGACGTGCTGCGCGAGCGGTTCGGCGCCGCGCAGGTGCTCGGCGGGCTGTGCGTGATCGCGGCGACGCTCGATCGCGAGCAGCGTATCGTGCACCTCAACGACACGCACGGGGTCACGTTCGGCGAACTCGCGGGCGGCGAATCGCCGCGTGTGCGCGCGGTGGCCGAGGTGCTCGGCGGCGCGGGTTTCGATGCGACGCTCAGTGACGACGTGGCCGCGCGGATGTGGGAAAAATGGGTGTTCCTCGCGACGCTCGCCGCGAGCACGTCGCTGTTCCGCGCCTCGGTCGGCGACATTCTCGCCGCGCCGGACGGCCGCCGCCTGCTCGAGACGATGCTCGGCGAATGCAGTGCGATTGCCGAGCACAACGGCCACCGGCCCGATCCGGCCGCCATCGAGCGGATGCAGCGGATGGTGCTGACGCCGTCGCCGCTGACCGCGTCGATGCTGCGCGACGTCGAAAACCATGCGCGCGTCGAAGCCGATCACGTGATCGGCGACCTGCTCGCGCGCCGCGACCCGCAGGCGGCCGATGCGCTGTCGCTGCTGCGGATCGCGTACAACCACCTGAAGGCGTACGAAGCGCGTACCGCGCGCGAGCACGCGGCCGCGTAAGCGCCGGGCGGGCGGCCGCCCGGCCGTTCCGCACTGCACAAATTTGCCATCCGGCGCCATTTGCGGCCGGAATGGGCAAAAAAGTATCGAAAATCAGGCGTAAAGTTGGTGGAGCCGCGCGCTCGATCGACCTACATTGCTTCCCATGCGACCGGTCGCGTCGCCGCGTGAAATACGCGGCGCACGCGCAAAACGAACCGGCCGGCGAGACACGGGAATGGAGACGCCCACATGATGCACCCCGATCTGGAAGTGGTCGAAGTGCGACGCGACGAGTCGTTCAAGGTCTGGTCGCACGGTTATCCGTATCGCACGATCCGCTGGCACTTCCATCCCGAATTCGAGCTGCACCTGATCGTCGCGACGCGCGGCAAGTATTTCGTCGGCGACCACATCGGCTCGTTCGGCCCCGGCCATCTCGTGCTGCTCGGCCCGAACCTGCCGCACAACTGGGTCAGCGACATGGCCGAAGGCGAAACCGTCGAACGCCGCAATCTCGTGATCCAGTTCGACCCGGTGTTCGTGCGCCGCTGCATGGACGCGTTTCCCGAATGCCGCGACGCGCAGGCGTTGCTCGACGATGCGCGGCGCGGGGTCGGCTTCGACGCGGCGACCAGCGCCGCGATCGCGCCGCTGTTCGACGAGCTGCTGGCCGCGCGCGGCATGCGCCGCATCGCGCTGTTCATGACGATCCTCGAACGGCTGTGCGGGGCGGCCGAACGCACGCTGCTCGCGAGTCCCGCGTACGACCAGGCCGATGTCACGCCGACGCGGCTCAGCCATGCGCTGTCGTACATCGGCAAGAACCTCGCGTCCGAGCTGCGCGAATCCGATCTCGCGCAACTGACCGGGCAGAGCGTCAGCGCGTTCTCGCGCGCGTTTCATCGCCAGACGGGCATGCCGTTCGTCCAGTACGTGAATCGTCTGCGGATTGAATCCGCGTGCCAGCTGCTGCTCGCCGACGACGCGAACATCACCGATATCTGCTTCCAGGCCGGCTTCAACAACGTGTCGAACTTCAACCGCCAGTTCCGCGCGGTGAAGGGGATGGCGCCGTCCGAATTCCGCGCACTGCAGCGCCTGAACGCGCGCAGTCGCGAACTGGCGCTGCACGCGGCGCCCACCGGCAATCCGCTGCCGCCGCGCGTCGTGACGCCCGGCGCGCCCGAACTCGCCCCGCAGCCCGGATGATCGCGGGGCCGCCGCCGGCCCGAGTTTTCCACGCCGTTTCACCCAGCCGATCGCGCCGCCCGCGTCGCGAGGGGCTTGCTCACCCACGAAAAAGCCTTATACAACCGGAGACACCGTCATGACGCCTGCATCGCCCGCCTCATCCTCCCGTCGCGCCGCCCGTCTGGCGGCGGTTGCCGCGCTTGCCGCCGCGGCCTGGCTGCCCGCCGCCGTGCAGGCCGCACCGCTGCGGATCGGCATGACGTTCCAGGAGCTCAACAACCCGTATTTCGTGACGATGCAGAAGGCGCTGAACGACGCGGCCGCGTCGATCGGCGCGCAGGTCGTCGTCACCGACGCGCATCACGACGTCAGCAAGCAGGTGAGCGACGTCGAGGACATGCTGCAGAAGAAGATCGACATCCTGCTCGTGAACCCGACCGATTCGACCGGCATCCAGTCGGCGATCACGCAGGCGAAGAAGGCCGGCGCGGTGGTCGTGGCCGTCGATGCGAACGCGAACGGCCCGGTCGATTCGTTCGTCGGCTCGAAGAACTACGACGCGGGCGTGATGTCGTGCGACTACCTCGCGAAAGCGATCGGCGGCAGCGGCGAGGTGGCGATCCTCGACGGCATTCCGGTCGTGCCGATTCTCGAACGCGTGCGCGGCTGCAAGGCGGGGCTCGCGAAATACCCGAACGTGAAGCTGGTCGACACGCAGAACGGCAAGCAGGAGCGCGCGACCGCGCTGTCGGTGACCGAGAACCTGATCTCCGCGCACCCGAAGCTGAAGGGCGTGTTCAGCGTGAACGACGGCGGCGCGATGGGCGCGCTCGCCGCGATCGAGAGCTCGGGCAAGGACATCAAGCTGACGAGCGTCGACGGCGCGCCCGAGGCGATCGCCGCGATCCAGAAGCCGAATTCGAAGTTCATCGAGACGACCGCGCAGTTCCCGGCCGACCAGGTGCGTATCGCGCTCGGCATCGCGATTGCGCGCAAGTGGGGCGCGACGGTGCCGAAGGCGATCCCGGTCGACGTGAAGGTGGTCGACCGCGGCAACGCGAAGGGCTTCAGCTGGTGAACGACGTGCAATGCGACTCGAAGGGCGGCGGCACGGCCGGCGCCTTTCGTACGGAGAAACCGATGGACACGATACTCCGGCTCAGCGACATCGCGAAAAGCTTTCCGGGCGTGAAGGCGCTGTCCGGCATTCATCTCGAGATCGCACGCGGCGAGATTCACGCGCTGCTCGGCGAGAACGGCGCGGGCAAGTCGACACTGATGAAGATCCTGTGCGGCATTCATCGGCCGGATACCGGCACGATCGAGATCGACGGCGAGGTGCGTCGTTTCGCGGACTATCGCGACGCGGTCGCGGCGGGTGTCGGCATCGTGTTCCAGGAATTCAGCCTGATCCCGCATCTCGATGCCGTCGACAACCTGTTCCTCGGCCGCGAGCTGCGCAACCGCTGGGGCGCACGCGACCGCAAGCGGATGCGTCGCGCGGCGGCCGGCATCTTCGCGCGGCTCGGCGTCGCGATCGATCTCGATGCGCCGATCCGTGCGCTGTCGGTCGCGCAGCAGCAGTTCGTCGAGATCGGCAAGGCGCTGTCGCTCGACGCGCGCATCCTGATCCTCGACGAACCGACCGCCACGCTCACGCCGGCCGAGGCCGGGCACCTGTTCGCGATCATGCGCGAGCTGAAGCGGCAGGGCGTCGCGATGATCTTCATCTCGCATCATCTCGAGGAAATCTTCGCGGTGTGCGACCGCATCACGGTGCTGCGCGACGGCCAGTACGTTGCGACGACCGACGTCGCGCGCACCGACGTCGAGCAGCTGGTGCGGATGATGGTCGGGCGGCGGATCGAGAGCAGTTTTCCGCCGAAGCCGGCGCGCGCGGCGGATGCGCCGCGGGTACTGGAGGTCGATGCGCTGCAGATCGAGCGCGACGGCCCCGTGAACCGCTTCGCGCTGCATGCGGGCGAGATTCTCGGCTTCGCCGGGCTGGTCGGCTCGGGCCGCACCGAAACCGCGCTCGCGGTGATCGGCGCGACGCGTGCGCATCGCAAGGACGTGCGCGTGCGCGGCACGGCGGCGACGCTCGCCGATCCGGCCGACGCGTTGCGCGCGGGCATCGGCATCCTGCCGGAAAGCCGCAAGACGGAAGGGCTCGTCACGTCGTTCTCGATTCGCGACAACATCTCGCTGAACAACCTCGGCAAGTACCGGTCGATGCGCTGGCTGATCGACCGCCGCGGCGAGGCGCGCGCGACGCACGACGTGATGCGGCGCGTCGGCGTGAAGGCGCCGTCGATCCATGCCGAGGTCGCGACGCTGTCCGGCGGCAACCAGCAGAAGGTCGTGATTGCGCGCTGGCTCAACCATCACACGTCGGTGCTGATCTTCGACGAGCCGACGCGCGGCATCGACGTCGGCGCGAAAGCCGAAATCTACGGGCTGATGCGCGAACTCACCGCGCGCGGCTACGCCATCATCATGATCTCGTCCGAGCTGCCGGAGATCGTCGGCATGTGCGATCGCGTCGCCGTGTTCCGGCAGGGGCGCATCGAGGCGACGCTCGAAGGCGACGAGATCGATCCCGACACGGTCATGACCTATGCCACGGCCGGCACGCGAGGAGCGACCCATGAACCTGCCTGATTCTTCTTCCACGCCTTCCCCGACCCTCGCGGCGGCCGCCGGAAACGGCGACGCACCGCCGCCGCGCGCGATGTGGGCGCAGTTGCGACGCTCGACGCTGTTCTATCCGCTCGTCGGCCTGATCGTCGTGTGCATCGCGATGATGATCGCGAGCCCGAGCTTCCTGTCCGCCGCGAACCTGGAGAACGTGCTGCGCCAGGTATCGATCAACGCGATCATCGCGGTGGGCATGACCTGCGTGATCCTGACCGGCGGGATCGACCTGTCGGTCGGCTCGGTGATGGCGCTGTCGGGCACGCTCGCGGCCGGGCTGATGGTGGCCGGTGTGAACGCGGTGGCTGCGCTCGCGATCGGCATCGCGGTCGGCCTCGGGTTCGGCTTCCTGAACGGCCTGTTCGTCGCGTTCGCGGGGATGCCGCCGATCATCGTCACGCTCGCGACGATGGGCATCGCGCGCGGCCTGGCGCTGATCTACACGGGCGGCTATCCGATCGACGGGCTGCCCGACTGGGTCGCGTTCTTCGGCAGCGGCAAGGTGTTCGGCATCCAGGCGCCGGTACTGATCATGCTGGCGGTCTATGCAATCGCGTGGCTGCTGCTCGACCGGATGCCGTTCGGCCGCTACGTGTATGCGATCGGCGGCAACGAGCAGGCGACGCGGCTCACCGGCGTGCGCGTGGCGCGCGTGAAGCTGATCGTCTACACGCTCGCCGGGCTCACGTCGGCGCTCGCCGCGATCGTGCTGACCGGGCGGCTGATGAGCGGGCAGCCGAATGCCGGCGTGGGCTTCGAGCTCGACGCGATCGCGGCCGTCGTGATGGGCGGCACGTCGATCTCGGGCGGGCGCGGCGCGATCCTCGGCACGCTGGTCGGCGCGCTGCTACTTGGCGTGCTCAACAACGGGCTGAACATGATCGGCGTGAACCCGTATGTGCAGAACGTGATCAAGGGCGGAATCATCCTGCTCGCGATCTACATCAGCCGCGAACGGTCGCGGTAACGTGCGATCGATCAGATATCCGAATCATCAACGAAAGAGACAACTCATGACGACACCCGAAGCCCCGCCGCGGATGACCGCGGTCGTTTGCCACGGCCCCGAGGACTACCGCGTCGAACAGGTCGCGAAGCCGCGCCCCGGCACGAACGAACTCGTGATCCGCATCGCCGCGTGCGGCATCTGCGCAAGCGACTGCAAGTGCTATACGGGCGCGAAGATGTTCTGGGGCGGCCCGAACCCGTGGGTCAAGGCGCCCGTGATTCCCGGCCACGAATTTTTCGGCCATGTCGAAGCGCTCGGCGACGGCGCGGCCGAGCACTTCGGCGTGACGGTGGGCGACCGCGTGATCGCCGAGCAGATCGTGCCGTGCGGCAAGTGCCGTTATTGCCGGTCGGGCCAGTACTGGATGTGCGAAGTGCACAACATCTTCGGCTTCCAGCGCGAGGTGGCCGACGGCGGAATGGCCGAATACATGCGCATTCCGCCCACCGCGATCGTCCACAAGATCCCGCTCGGCGTATCGCTCGAAGACGCCGCGATCATCGAGCCGCTGTCGTGCGCGATCCATACGGTGAACCGCGGCGACCTGCAGCTCGACGATGTGGTCGTGATCGCCGGAGCGGGCCCGCTCGGGCTGATGATGACGCAGGTCGCGCACCTGAAGACACCGAAGAAACTCGTCGTGATCGACCTGATCGACGAGCGGCTCGAACTCGCGCGCGAGTACGGCGCCGACGTGACGATCAACCCGAAGCGCGACGATGCACGCGAGATCGTCCGGTCGCTCACCGACGGCTACGGCTGCGACGTCTACATCGAGACGACCGGCGCGCCGGTCGGCGTGAGTCAGGGGCTCGACCTGATCCGCAAGCTCGGCCGCTTCGTCGAATTCAGTGTGTTCGGCGAGGATGCAACCGTCGACTGGTCGATCATCGGCGACCGCAAGGAGCTCGACGTGCGCGGCGCGCACCTGGGGCCATACTGCTACCCGGTCGCGATCGACCTGCTCGCGCGCGGGCTCGTCACGTCGAAAGGCATCGTCACGCACGATTTCGCGCTCGAGGAGTGGGACGACGCGATCCGCGTCGCGAAATCGCCCGAATCGATCAAGGTGCTGCTGAAGCCGGCCCGCTGACGGCCGGCGCGCGCCTCACCGGAGACATCATGGAATACGTCATAGGCGTGGACATCGGCACGCAGAGCACCAAGGCGCTGCTCGTCGACCGGCACGGCACGATCGTCGCGCGGCGCTCGGCCGGCTACCAGCCCGATACGCCGCGCCCGCTGTGGGCCGAGCAATGGCCGCAGGTGTGGTTCGACGCTGTGCTCGAATGCATCGCCGGCTGCGTGAGCGATGCGCACGCGCAGGGTGTGCCGGCCGACGCGATCCGCGCGGTGTGCGTGGGCAGCCTGTACGGCGGCTCGGGCATTCCGGTCGACAGCGACATGCGGCCGGTCCATCCGTGCCTGATCTGGATGGACCGGCGTGCGACCGCGGAAGTCGACTGGATCAATGCGAACGTGAACGTCGAGCGGCTGCGCGTGATCACGGGCAACGGCGTCGACAGCTATTACGGCTTCACGAAGATGCTGTGGCTGCGCGACCAGCGGCCGGACGTGTGGGCGAACGTGCGCTACTTCCTGCCGCCGAACGCCTACGTGATCTACCTGCTGACCGGCGAGGTCGCGGTCGATCACAGCTCGGCCGGCAACATCGGCGGCGTGTACGACGTCGCGCGCCGCGAGTGGTCCGACGATGCGCTCGACATGCTCGGCATCCCGGCGACGATGATGCCCGAGCGGCTCGTCGAATCGACGGACGTCGTCGGCGGCCTGCTGTCGCAATGGACGGAGCAGCTCGGGCTGCCGGCCGGCACGCCCGTCGTCGCGGGCGGCGTCGATGCGGCCGTCGCGACCTTCGCGGCCGGCGCGACGCGCGCGGGGCAGCATGTCGCGATGATCGGCACCAGCATGTGCTGGGGTTACGTGAGCCGGCACGTCGATGCGCGGCACGGGCTCGTCAGCATGCCGCACGTGTTCAACGGGCAGCGCGACCTGTACGTGTTCGGCGGCGCGATCACGGCGGGCGCGTCGGTCGCATGGTTTCGCGACCAGTTCTGTCACGCGGAGATCGATGCGGCACGCCTGCTGCCGCACGGCGATCCGCACGTGTTGCTCGAGGAGGCGGCCGAAAGCGTGCCGCCGGGCGCCGATGGCGTGCTGTTCCTGCCGTACCTGATGGGCGAACGCAGCCCGGTGTGGGACGCGAAGGCGAGCGGCGCATTCGTCGGGCTGAGTCTCGCGCACACGCGCGCGCACCTGTATCGCGCGGTGCTCGAAGGTGTCGCGTTCGCGTTGCGGCACAACATCGAGGCCGGCCGACGCGGCGCGGCCGCGCTCGACGACCGGCTGATCGTCGTGGGTGGGGCCGCGCATTCGGCGCTATGGATGCAGATCATCGCGGACGTGACGGGCTTCCCGGTGTGGACGATCGAGCAGGACGTCGAAGCCGCGATGGGGGCGGCCCTGCTCGCGGGAGTCGGGGTGGGGCTCGTGTCGCACGAGGATGCACAAGGCGGATGGGTCACGCTCGTCGAGCGCGCGCGGCCCGATGCCGAACGCGCGGCAGCCTATACGGCGCGCTTTGCGCTCTATACGGCGCTGTATCCGGCGCTCGGACCGATCATGCACGGGTTGCACACGCCATCATGAAAAGTCGATTCGATTTCGGCGGTTCGCGGGTGCTCGTCACGGGTGCGTCGAGCGGGATCGGGCGCGCGTGCGCGGTCGCGCTGGCGCGGGCGGGCGCGCAGGTCGTCGCGGCGGGGCGCGACATGGCCGCGCTCGACGCGCTGGCCGGCGAGGCTGCGTGCGAGACGTTGCGCGTCGATGTCGGTGGCGACGAGCATGCGATCGATGCGGCGCTTGCCGCGCACGACGCGTTCGACGGCCTCGTGAATTGCGCGGGGATCGCGTCGCTCGAATCGGCGCTCGACGTGAGCGCCGCGCATTTTGATCGCGTGATGGCGGTCAACGCGCGCGGCGCGGCGCTCGTCGCACGGGCCGTCGCGCGGAAGATGATCGCGCGCGACGGACGTGGCGCAGCTCAGGCGCGGGGCAGCATCGTCAACGTATCGAGCCAGGCCGCGCTCGTCGGCCTGCCCGCGCATCTGGGCTATTGCGCGTCGAAGGCGGCGATGGACGCGATCACGCGCGTGCTGTGCATCGAACTCGGGCCGCACGGCATTCGTGTGAACAGTGTGAACCCGACAGTCACCCTCACGCCGATGGCGCAGTTCGCGTGGAGCGATCCGGAAAAGCGTGCGCCGATGCTGGCCGCGATTCCGCTCGGGCGATTTGCGGAGCCGGACGAGGTCGTCGAGCCGATCCTGTTCCTGCTGAGCGATGCGGCATCGATGGTCAGCGGCGTATCGTTGCCGATCGACGGCGGGTACACGGCGCGTTAGGCAACGTCGTGCGCGGGCGCCGCATGACCGGAACCCGTGGAGAATGCACGGCGAATGCCCGGCGCGGCCGCCCGGCGGCTAGACGGGATCCTTGCTCGGCGGTCCGTCCGGTTGCTGCGGGTTGTCGTGATGGCCGGGCGGCGACGACAGCGGGTCGTCTTCCGGGTCGCGGTTCGGGTCGGCAGGTGGCTCGGGCGTCGGGGTCGTGTGATCGGTCATGGAGAACTCGCGCAGTGCGTGACGGCGGTGGCGCGGCGGGGGCGCCTCGTCTCCGTTATAGGCAATCGGCCGTGCATTTGCAGCGGGATTGTCGCGGTGGGGCGCCTTTCGTCGGTGCAATCCGCACGGGCGCGGTTTTCGTGCCGACACCTGCTGCGCCGGAGCGGGCCGTGCGCCGCTCCGCGTGCAGGGCGGGATCGGCGTCAGCGCAAATCCGCGGGTGTATCGACGTCGCGCACGATGCCCGGATCGTCGACGTCGAGCAGCCTGACCGGTGCACTGGCGAACAGCGCGCGGGCGCCGATGTCGCCGTCGAGGGCGGCGAGCGCATCGAAGTGGTGCGCGGCGAAACCGACCGGATGGCCGCGCGCGCCGCGATGCGCGGGTGCGACGATCGACGCGTCGTCGGCGTCGAGCGCGCGAGTGACGCTTTCGTAGGTGGACGCCGCGATCCACGGCATGTCGCCGAGCGCGACGAGCCAGCCGTTCGCGTCGGGCGTCGCGCGTACGCCGGCCGCGAGGCTCGCGCCCATGCCGCGCACCGCGTCGGGTGCGTAGACGACATGGCAGCCGGCTTCGTTCAGCAGCATCGCGAGTTTTTCGGCACCGGGACGCACGACGGCGATCACGTCGGCCGTGGCCGCCGCGAGACGGCGGGCGGCCGCGACCGCAACCGGCGTGCCGTCGGGAAGCAGCGCGAGCAGCTTGCTGTGCAGGCCGCTCGGGTCGAAGCGTTGACCGAGGCCGCCGGCGAGGAGGACGCCGGTGGCGAGTGACGCATAGGACATCGGCGCGGGGGAGAGTGATGCAGGTGCTGCGATTGTGCGGGAGCGGGCAGGGATCGACAAGTGAGGATGTTACCGGGGCGGGTTCGTTTCGTCGGAAAGAACGTCAGCGCGCGGCTTCGTCGAGCATGCTTTCCTCGACGGGACCGTAAATTGCGTGCGACTGGTTGTGCATGACGGCCCAATAGCGGTCGCCGAATGACCAATGCCACCATTCCGACGGGTAATTGGTGAAGCCGGCGCCCGTCAGCGCGGCGATCAGCACCTGGCGGTGGCGGGCGGCGGCCCGGCTGATGAACGGGTTGTGCGTATAACACGCGCCGGACGATTCCTGGTCGGTTGCGTCGAGCACGCAGCCCATGTCGAGCTCGACGCCGTCCATCGAGATCAGTGTCAGGTCGACGGCCGCGCCCGTCGGATGGGCGGCGACTTCCGGCGGCGCGACGTAGTGGCTCGTCAGCGCGACCAATGTGTCTTCGTCCGGCAGCGGGTTCAGCGTCCGGCGCAGGTGCGCGAGATGCCGGGTGAAGCAATGGCGTTGCAGCGCCAGCGGACGATAGCCTTCCTTGACGTACAGGCGCAGGCCGTCGGGCAGCGCGTGCGCGGCGGCGATCAGCCGTTGCGCCACACCGTGACGCACTTTCAGGAAATGCCGGCTCGAGTGTGCGGCGTCGTCGCGGCCGGGATCGACGGCGATGCGGTCATGAAAACCGGCGAGATCGACAAACCCTTCGTGCGACTCCAGCAGGGCGATCGACCGGACAACGGGATCGGAGAGCGATATCACGATAGCGGACGGAATGGCGCGATGACGGTTGCGGGCCATGAGCCGGCGCCGAGGCTGGCCGGCCGAGGTCGTTTTTGTCAGACGATTCGCCAATATGCCAGAGTCCGGCGGAGGACGCGCGGCGGTTCGGCCCGCGGGCAGGCGACGCTCACCAGAGCGTCTTGACGTGCGCGTAAGCGCGGATTTTTTCGTCGCGCGTGACGAGCGGCGCGCCGAGCCGTCGAGCGGTCGCGACGATCATGCGATCGGCCGGATCCTTGTGGAACGTGCCGGGGAGGTTGGTGGATTTCGCGGCGATGTCGGCGTCGACGGGCACGAAGCGCATCCCGTCGATCTGCGCGACGGTGGCGAGCCATGCTTCGACATCCATCGTCAGTGCGAGGCGGTCGTTGCGCACCAGCATCGCAATCTCCCACGCGGAGATCGCGGACGCGGCGAGCGCGCCTTCGCTCCGGGCGCGATCGATCGCGCTTCTCGCCTTCTTGCTGAGCGACGGGTCGCCCGCCACCCACCATACCAATGCATGTGTATCCAGCACGATCACCGCGACGCCTCCCAATCATCTTCCGCAATCGGATCGAGAGGATTGTCATAGCGCATGACCGAGCCGCGCAATATGTCCAACGGCTGAGCTTCGCGTGCGTGATACGGCCGGATCTCGAGCGTCGGCTTGCCGTGATCGGTGACGATCAGGCTTTCGCCCGACGCCTCGACGAGCCGGAAGTATTCGAGTGCGCGGGCCTTGAATTCGGATTTCGATACGGGAGCGTGCGGCATCATGATATGAGCATGGTCATTTGACGGTGGTCATTTTAAGGATTGTGTTGAATAGAAGCAAGGAATCGGTCGGGGCGCTCGGGCTGATTCATCGATTGGCGGCGGTGGAGGTCAACGGCGGACAGGCGGGAGGATCGTGCGGAACCCACGTCGGTGTGGTTGCGGCAAGGTTAATCGCAATCGACGTTGGGTAGAATGCTTGCTCCCGCTGCTAGGCAGGACGCATGTACCCCGACTGAGAGGGGGCGGCTTCGAACGACAAATAAACAATCATGAAAACAATACGTGAGCGATTCGATGAAATCGCTGATAAGCATCCGTTTACGCTTCTGTCTCTGATGGTGCTGGTGCTCGGCGGTGTGCCATTACTGCTGTACTCGCTGAGCCTCGATCAGGTTCCGGATTTCACACTGACTGAACTGACAGGCACGCTGATCGCCACCTTCCTCGTCGAGATTGGCTTGGTCGGCGTGTTTGGCGTGTATTCGCTGATTGCAGGCTTTGCTGCCCGTTTCGTGCTCGACCGGTTTTACGACGACACACACGTGGTTGCCTTTGGTCAGATGGGGCCACTCACGCAGAACCAGCAGATGCGTGATCGCTTGGTACGCGGACGATTCATCGTGATCGCAACCGTCCTGACGGTTTTGATCTGGACGGACCTGCTGACGAATCCATTCGTGTCGTGGGCGAGCCCGGTGCTGGCCTGGTTGACTGTCGTTGCCTATGTCGCGACTTACAGCGGATTGATAGGGCTGTTGCTCGCTGACGGGTCGTTTGTCGACAGCCGGCTAACGCGAGTGTTATCGAGCGTGCTGTTGTTCGGCGTGGTGATCCTCGGTGCATTGCAACTCGTCGCGCACTTCGGTAACGAGCGGATAGACACGAGTGCCGGGGCTACGGCGCGCGCGCAGCCGGTCGTTTACGCGTTTTCGCAACTGGCGCCGGACGTGAGAGCCTGCGTCGGGTGGATGACTACGCCGTCATGGGCTACAGCGGCGGCAAGTGCAATCATCGCGGCGATAGTATGGTTCGTGCAGCGCTCGCTGCGTCTCGCTGCGAACGGGTCACGCAATGTATCGAAGCGCATAATGCACGTGACGCTGCATGCCATTCGGGCAATAGGGTTGGTCGTCCTCGCGGTAGTGGCCGTTTCGTGGTTGATCGCACTCGTCAATTTCAAATGGTTCGTGACGGGCAACCGGTTGCCCATCACGATCTTGTGTGCAGCGGTCTTTGCTGTCTGGATGCTGCGGAAAGGGTGGTTTTTCCGCAAGCGCCAAATTGCGCCGGGTGGCTTTTTGATGCCTGCGACACCGGCAACAGGCCGCCGCAACGGCGTGCCGAAGCTCGTAGCGGCAAAGCTCTTTACGGCGGCCGCGTTCGCGATCTTGTCGCTGTGTATACTGATCTTTGCAGATCTCGTCGATTCCCTGAACGGCAACAGGGAAAGCGCGCAGACATTGCTGCTGACCATGGCGCTGCTGAGCGTGATGAACTGGGGAGCGTTCGCGTCGCGTGGCTGGCAGATGCGGGCAGGATTGTGTGCGCTTGCAGCGCTTGTTTCGTTCGTGTCGGTTCCGATCATCGTGCAGAATCCGCTGCTGTTCCCCCGCATGCTCGTTGCGATCCTGGGTTTTGGCAATCGGCACGCGTCGAGCATGGCGTTGTCCGGTCAGCAATGTGCGACGTTGGCGCCGTTCGGCGTTCGGTGCAACGCAGGCAAGGACGGTTCGATTACGCTGACCGATGTAAATATCGTCAATCGCCTTGGATCTTCGATGGTGGTCGAACTGATCCTTCGTCCTGAATTATCCGTGTCGGCTGGCGCGCCGCCCGAGGCCCCAGTAGTGGGGGTGGCCCACACGCAGGCGCGAGGTATCCGTGACGATAAATCACCCAGTGCGTCAGTGGCTGCTTCATCCACAACTATTGCACCGTCGGTCGGAGTAGGGGCCGCGAATGTGAATGTCCAGACGTTGATGCTTGCGCTCCCGGCGGGCGATGCGATATTGCGAAAGCGCGCTTATGGCTGTGATCAGCCGCTGCTTGATCAGCGGAATCGAGCGTTTAATCGCTTAGTCAGCCACGAGGGGGAATCTAGCGACAAGGCGATGGCGTCCGACGGAGTGTCGATTGGCAACAACGGACGCCGTAAAGCCGGCATCGATGTGGCGAGCGCCGCTGTCGCAACGACCGAGGCGAAGCGGGCGCGTTCGGCTGGCGCGACCAGCTCGACCACCGCCACGACGACTGACTCGCCGATCACCGAGAACGCCGAACTGGCCTGCGTCCGCATCACGATCCCGAAGGATCAGGTCGTCAGTTACACGAATGCTGGCTGGCGAACCTACATGGCGGGCTATTCGGGTTATATCCCTGTGGCAGAGAAAGCGATCGGCGCCCACTGAGCGTCGGCATCGACCGGGCGGATTCGAGGCGGGCGTGTCGATCGCGGCGTTCGAAGGTGAGGCGGTTGCAATCTCACGCATCCGCCCACTTCCTCAACAGGTTGTGATAAATCCCGGTCAACGCAATGACCATCGGGTCCTTCGCGCCTTTCTCGGTGGACAGCGCCTGAATCTGCGTATCGAGCTGGAACAGCAGCGTGCGGTCGCCGTCGTCGCGCACCATGCTCTGGATCCAGAAGAACGACGCGACGCGCTCGCCGCGCGTGACGGGCGTCACATGATGCAGGCTGGACGCCGGATACAGTACGAGATCGCCTGCCGGCAGCTTCGCGCGATGGGTGCCGTACGTATCCTCGACACACAGCTCGCCGCCGTCGTACGCATCGGGTTCCTCGAGAAACAGCGTCGCCGACAGGTCGCTGCGCACGCGGAAATCCGTGCCGCGCAGCAGCCGGATCGCGTTGTCGACGTGCGTGCCGAACGTCTCGCCGCCTTCGTAGCGATTGAACAGCGGCGGAAACACCTTGAGCGGCAGCGCTGCCGAAAAGAACAGCGGGTGGCGCGCGAGTGCGTCCTGGATCGCGTCGCCCACCGCACGTGCGGCGGGCGAGCCTTCCGGCAATTGCCGGTTGCGTTTCGCGAGCGCCGACTGCGTGCCGGACGTCGCGTTCCCGTCGACCCATTCGGCCGCGTCGAGGTGGTCGCGGCATTGCGCGACCTGCGCCTTGGTCAACACGCCGGGGATATGAAGCATCATGTTGCGGATTCCATGACGTGCGGCGTCAGTTGCATTGCCGCCGCACGAAATGCGTCGATCGGCGACGACGCGAGATACGCGCGCATCTTCGCGACGAACGCGGGGGTAGCGGTGGCCGGCACGTGCGCGAGCCAGCCGAGCGCCTCGTCGATGCGCCCGCGCTCGGCAAGCAGCCGCGCATAGTTGAACTGGCCGCGGAAGTCGCCGGCGACGGCGGCGCGGCGATAGTGGTCGAACGCGGCGTCGGGGTCGGCCGGTACGACCCAGCCGTCCTCGTAGAAGCCGCCGATCAGGTTGATCGATTTCGCATGGCCGAGCGCGGCCGCGCGGCGGAACCAGTCGAGTGCGTCGGCGCGGTTCTCGTCGACGCCGTTGCCGAGCGCGAGCGCCGTCGCGTAGTTGTACATGCCCCAGTCGAGCCCCGCCTGAGCGGCGAGCCGGTACCAGTACACGGCGACCGGCGCGCACGCGGCCGTGCCCCAGCCGAACTCGTAACAGCGGCCGAGCATGTTCATCGCCATCGCGTGGCCGGCCCGCGCCGCGTGCCGGAACCAGTTGAACGCGGCCGACGGGTCGCGCGCGACGCCATGCCCGTCGAGCAGGTACTGCCCGTAGACGGCCTGCGCATCGACGATGCCGTTGTCGGCCGCCGCCGCGACCCACGCGGCGGCGCGCTCGGGCGGCCCGGCCAGGATGTCGGCGAACTCGCGCGGCGACACCGACGCGAGCGCCTTCAGCGACACGGCCTCCATCGATCAGTAGCGCGCGTTCAGCGTGACGAACGCCGAGCGGCCCGGTGCGATCGACGCGTAGTGCGCCGGGTACGCCTGGTCGAAGTAGGTGCGGTTGAACAGGTTGTTCACGTTCAGCTGCAGGTCGAGCTTCTTGTTGATCCGGTACTGCGCCATTGCATCGAAGCGCCAGTACGACGGCACCGCTCGCAGGTTCGCGGGATCGCCGAACACTTCCGACATGTAGAACGCGCCGCCGCCGACCGTGAACTTCGGCGTCACGTCGTAGTTCGACCACATCGTGAGGCTGTGCTTCGGCGTGTTCGGGAAGCGGTTGCCGTTGTTCGCCGCGTCCTTGCCGTTGTCGCGCAGCGCGCTCTTCATGTACGTATAGCCGCCGAACACCTGCCACTGCTTCGTGATCTGCCCTGCGACGCCGAGTTCGAGGCCCTGCACGCGCTTGTTGCCGACCATCGCGTACTGGTTGTTCGGCAGCGTCACGCGCGCGTTCGTCGTGTCGATCTGGAACAGCGCGGCGGTGAGTGACAGCTTGTCGTTCAGCACGTTCCACTTGGTGCCAAGCTCGATGCTGCGGTTCTTCTCGGGCGCCATCTGGTCGGCGTTCGGACCGACGCCGCCGCGGCCCGGCGTGAGCGACTGCGTTTCGCTGCCTTCGCCGAGCAGCATGCCGGCCGGTGTCGACGACGTCGCGTACGACGCGTAGATGCTGCCGTTCTGCGCGGGCTTGAACACGAGGCCGGCCTGCCAGTTTACGAGCGTGTCGTCGCGCGTATAGGTTTTGCCGCCGTTGGCCCTTGTGTCGGTGAAGCGGGTCGAGTAGTCGTCGACGCGCACGCCGGCGTTGACCTGCCAGCGCGGCGTGATCTCGATCGTGTCGAAGCCGTAGATCGACTTCGTCGTGGTGCGTGCATGCGCGTAGTCGTTGTTGCGCGTGATCGAACCGGCCCACGGGTCGTTAGGGTTCGGCGACCACAGGCTCGTGCAGTTGTAGCCCGATGCGGCGCCGATGCCGTTCTGGCAGACCTTGCCGGTGTCGGTCGCGACCTTGTATGAATCGCGCTTGCCCCATTCGCGCGTCAGCTCGATGCCGGTCGTGAAGCTGTGCTTGAACGGGCCGGTGCGGAACTCGCCGAACAGCTCGGTCAGGTTCGCCAGGCTGTTGATCGAGCTGTCGCGGTTGTTGTTGCGGCGCCAGACCTTGCCGTTCACCACGTTGCCCTGGCTGTCGTCCGGCTGGGTCCAGATGTAGTCCTGCGTCGATTCCGTGTAACGCGTGGTGTTGCGGATCGTCAGCGCCGACGTGATGTCGTGCTCGATCTTGATCGTGCTGATGTCCGACGTGGTCTTGCGGAAGTCGCGGTCGATCAGCCCGTAGAAGTTGTGGCGGTCGACGGGAGCCGGATAGATCGTGCCGACGTTCGCCGGTTTGTTCGACGCCGTATAGAAATACGGGATGCCGCCGTCGGGCATGTCGTCGGTCGACAGGTGGTAGTAGCTCGCGGTTACGCGCGTCGGTGTACCGAGGCCGAACGCGATCGACGGTGCGACGCCCCAGCGCTCGTTGTTGACGGCGTCGCGGCCGGCGACGTCGTTGTTGTGGCTCATCAGGTTCAGGCGGAACGCGGCGTGATCGGCGAACTGCCAGTTGCCGTCGGCCGTGAAGCGGCGATAGCGGTCGGTGCCGAGGCCCGCGCTCGCGGCGGCGGTGGTGCCGAGGTGCGGGGCCTTCGTGATCAGGTTGATGCTGCCGCCCGCGCCGCCGCGGCCGCCGTATGCGCCGTCGGAACCCTTGGTGATCTCGATGCGCTCGGTATTGAAGATCTCGCGCGTCGTGGCGCCCGTGTCGCGCATGCCGTCGACGAACATGCTGCCCTGCGTGTCGTAGCCGCGGATGAACGGACGGTCGCCGAGCGGGTTGCCGCCTTCGCCGGCGCCGAACGTGATGCCGGGCACGGTGCGCAGCGCTTCCGTCAGCGTCGACGCGCCGCTGTTCTGGATCAGCTCCTGCGGGATCACGGTGACGGATTTCGGCGTGTCGACGAGCGGCGCGGTGAATTTCACGGAAGCGGAGAAATCGGCCTTGTAGCTGTGCTCGGCCTTGCCCTGCACCTCGATCGGCGCGAGATGGCCTTCGGTGCCGGCCGGGGCGGGCGGCGGCGTGCCGTCCGCCGCGAATGCCGGGCTGGCGGCGAGCACGCTGCACAGGGTGGTGAATTTGCCGAGCTTCAGCTCGTCGGGACGTGACTTCATGGTGCGCTTCGACCTCGCGGTGTGGCCCCGGGGCGGTGCGCTGCGGAAATGTGCACGCCGCCGGGAATTATTACGATTTGTTTTCAGGCGGCATTCTATGTAATTTCATCGCGAATGAGAAGCGTTCTTGTTCTCGTTTGTTAGGGAATTGTTGACGAATGTGACGGGGTCGTTGCGGAGGGAAGATTGGCCGAATGACCAGATAGGAAGGGCTTGTCGGGCCGGTTAGAGTCGCAGTGTCGCGATTCACTTGGTATGACAGCAAAATGCTAATATGACTGCATTGAAAGCAATCTTGATGAGGCGCACCATGCCGGTGATCACCGTCCGAAATCTGTCCGATGAAGTGCATCGAGCACTTCGCATTCGCGCGGCCCAACATGGGCGCAGCACCGAAGCCGAGGTGCGCGACATTCTCGAACAGGCCGTTCTTCCGGGCGGGCGGCTCAAGCTGGGAACGATGCTGGCGGCAATCGGGCAGGAGGCCGGCGGATTCGATTTCGACGCCCAGCGCGACAAGACGCCTGCCGATCCGATGAGCTTCGAATGATCCTTGTTGATACGAATGTCATTTCCGAACCGCTACGACGCGAGCCGAACGCGGCCGTGATCGAGTGGCTCGATGCCCAGAATGTCGAAACCTTGTTTCTGGCTGCGATCAGTCTCGCGGAAATACGATTGGGCGTGGCTGTATTGCCGGAAGGACGCCGGCGAGAGTGGCTGCATCAGAGCATCGAGCAGCGCGTGCTGCCGTTGTTTCGCGGACGAATCCTGCCATTCGACGATGCTGCGAGCAAAGCGTATGCGAGCCTTCGCGCACGCGCTCGTGCCGCAGGTGTCGCAATTGCACCATCCGATGGTTTTATCGCCGGCACGGCCGAAGCGAACGGCCTGATCGTCGCCACGCGCGACGTCACGCCGTTCGAGGCAATGGGAATTCGCGTAATCGACCCGTGGGCGCGCTAGCGAGCCCACGGCTGCCGGCCCCGCAGGCTGCCCCGCAATTGAAAAACGCGCCGTGCGATGCGGCGCGTTCTGCTTCAGGCGGGCGCGCCGCCAACCTGAAACGACGGCAGGCGGGCGCGAGACCCTGGATACGGTTCAATCGACGCCGTGAAACACCGCGTCCTCCGGCCCGAGATATGCCGGCGGGCGCCACGTCGCGTCGCGCATCGAATGCTGGACGAGGTTCTCGACACCGAGCAGCACCGCGAAGATCGCCATCCGCACCGGAATGCCGTTGTCGGTCTGACGGAAGATCGCGAGGCGCGGGTCGCGGTTCAGGTCGACCGACAGGTCGTTCGCGCCGGGCCGGCTGTCGCGCGGCAGCGGGTGCATGATCAGCGTGTCGGGCTTGCACACCGTATCGACGAGCGCCTGGTTGATCTGGAAATCCGGCGTGTAGCCTTCGAACGACTCGTCGGTGAAGCGCTCCTTCTGGATCCGCGTCGCGTAGACGACGTCCGCGCCGCGCAGCCCGGCCGCGAGGTCGGTCGTCTGCTCGATCACGTGGCCGTTCGTCGCGATCTGGTCGACGATGTAGGCCGGCATCTCGAGCGTCGGCGGCGACACGAGCGTGAACTTCAGCCCGCGGTACAGCGCAAGCAGCTTGACGAGCGAGTGCACGGTGCGGCCGTACTTGAGGTCGCCGACCAGCGCGATGTGCGCGCCGTCGACGATCTTGCCGAGCCGCGAGAACTCGCGCTGGATCGTATAGAGATCGAGCAGCGCCTGGCTCGGGTGCTCGCCGGGGCCGTCGCCGCCGTTGATCACGGGCAGGTTGGTCGCGCGCGCGAACTCGGCCACCGAGCCTTTCTCCGGGTGGCGGATCACGAGCGCATCGACGTAGCCGGCCATCACGCGGCTCGTGTCGTAGATCGATTCACCCTTGGCCATCGACGAGAACGTGAAGCCCGTCGTGTCGCACACCGAGCCGCCGAGCCGGCAGAAGGCGGCGCCGAACGACACGCGCGTACGCGTGCTGGCTTCGAAGAACAGGTTGCCGAGCACGGCGCCTTCTAGGACGCGCGAAATCTTGTGGCGGCGTGCGATCGGCTGCATCACGTCGGCCACGCGAAACAGCGCCTCGACCGATTCCCGCGAGAACTGGTCGACCGACAGCAGCTGCGGCTTGCCTTCGAAAAAGAACTGCTTGGCGAGCCCTTGATTATCTACGCTTTGCGTATAGCCGCCGCCTTCCGGTGCCGAGCGCTCGACGATTTCCGACACGAAGCGCTCGACGATCTCGGGCATCCCGCGCGATTCCTGCGAATCGTCGGGCAGCAGCCAGGTGTCGAGCGCGCGCCGGCTGACGCCGATGCGATTGGCGAACGCTTCGCGGGTCATGTTGAGGCGGCGCATCGCGTCGCGGAGGAAGGCTTGCTGGGGAACGGTCATCGGCGGCTCCTGACGGAAAATATACGCGGTGCGTATATTAGTTCCTGGCGCGTTGAAGTCAAGGAAAATCTGCGCGAACCGGCTGTGTGGCCCATGTGACATGCGGCGGGTTCGTAGTGGCGCGTCGCGGCCGTCTCCGTATAATCAGGTCAGGCCCCGTGCCGGGCGTCTTGCCGGGCACGGGGCCGCATACGATTCGCCCGTCGGGCTTGTTGATTCGAAGGAGAATGAGAATGACGCGTACGATTGCTGCAATGCTGCTGGTGGTGACCGCCGCGCTCGCCGGTTGCAACACGGTCGCCGGCGTGGGCCAGGATATTTCGAAGGGCGGCCAGGCGATCAGCGATACGGCTGAAAAGGCCAAGTAAGCCGGCCGGTTCCGGGATGCAGAAAGCGCCGGGCCGTCCCGCGATTGCGGGGCGGCCCGGCGCTTTTTTTCGGCCCGTGACGACGCCGGCGACGCCGGCGGCGTCACGCGTGTTCGACGAACGCGTAGCGGCCTTCGACCTTGCGCGGCGTGAACCAGCCGTAGTCGGGGAACATCCGGTTGCGTACGTACCAGACGTAGCCCACCAGCAACGCGGTGATCACGAGACTCGGCAGCGCGGTCGACGGATCGCGTCCGAGCTCGGCGATGGTCTTCGGCAACTGCAGCAGCGACAGCAGGATGAACGCGTGATAGGCGCCGACGCGATGGGTCGCGAAGCCCCAGATGAACAGCAGCGACAGCGGCACGGTCAACGCCAGGAACACGGCCACGAGGCCGGTGCCGGCGCCGCTTGCGAAGAAGTAATACGCGAGCACGAGGCTGATCGCCAGCTGGGCGATACCGAGCGCGACCAGGATCCGGACGTGCACCTTGTTCTTGCGGCAGCGCTCGGGGTCGGGGCGCGATGCGATCAGGTGCGCGAGCACGCGATCCTTGAGCCCCTGTCCGGACAGTTCGGCCAGTGCGTCGGCCTTCCTCGTTCCCGCGGAGAGCAGCACCGCGATTCTTGTTTTGGCTTCCTTCCTGTTCATTGCGTGTCGGATTGTTGTTCGATGGTTGTCAAAGGGGCCGGCCACGCGAATATTGCATCTTGCGGGGTGGTGCGCAATCGATTTGCGGCACACGGACACATTCCTACAGTGGCCGGGGGCGCGGGCCACGACGATGTGACGGGAGGAAGTGGCCGCCGCTGCCGCAATCCCGCGATGACCGCCGTCAGTCGGCGGCGGTTTGAGCGGGGGTGGGCGCGGGGCTGGCTGGCCGGGCATCGTGCGTGTCGGCGAGCCGCTCGCGCCGCCGCGTTGCGCCGACGAGCATGCCCGCGACGACGAGTGCGATGCCGGCGACCCGCGTGACGTTCAACGTTTCACCGAACAGCGCGACCGCGAACAGCACGGCCGAGACCGGCGCGACCGCCGTGAACAGCGCGGCCTCGGTTCCGCTGGTGCGCGCCGAACCCGCGTACCAGCACAGGTAGCCGAGCACGGTCGGCACCAGCGCGTAGTAGGCGATTGCCGACACGGCGCCGACAGTCCAGCCGTCTGCGACCGCGTGCCATTCGAATACAGCCGGCACGAGCGCGAGGACGAAGCCGAGGCCCGACATCGCGGTGGACAGCGCGAGCGGCGGCAGCGGCGCGGCAAGGCGCCGGTTGAGCAGGATGAATACGGCTTCGCATGCGACGGCGGCCAGCACCAGTGCATCGCCGGCAAGCGTCCGGAGCGACGGCAGCGCGTGGCCGGGGGCGAACGTGACGAACAGCACGCCGGCCGTGGCGAGCGCGGCGGCCGCCCAGTCGCGCGGCGTCTGCCGCTCGCGCAGCACGACGGCTGCGATCAGCGTCGACATCGCGGGCAGCGTGCCCAGCATCACGCCTGCGTCGAGCGGCGACGACAGCTTCGTGCCGCTGATCAGCAGCACCGTATAACCGACGCCGCCCGCCGCAGCCTGGATGACGAGCAGCACGCCGTCGCGGGTGGAAATGCGCGGCCAGCGCATTCGCTGCGCGCGCATCAGCGCGAACAGCAGCGGTGTCGCGATCAGGAAGCGCAGCGCGGTGGCCGAGAA
Source organism: Burkholderia sp. ZZQ-2 (assembly GCF_050768715.1). Lineage (NCBI taxonomy): Bacteria > Pseudomonadati > Pseudomonadota > Betaproteobacteria > Burkholderiales > Burkholderiaceae > Burkholderia > Burkholderia sp. ZZQ-2. The sequence goes on from NZ_LDVA01000122.1 coordinate 24,221, forward strand.
CGGCGGCAGGCCGCCTGCCGCGAGACGGCTCGCGATGACGGTGCTGCCGACGCCCGCCATTGCGGCGGCGAGATAGAGATAGCCGATCAGTCGTGTCTTCATGCGCCGCATCGTCGCGTATGGCGGCGTCGCGCGTCTTGAACGAAATTGCAGCGGGCGCGGGAGTGTCGAGGGCAGTGCGTGGGGCGTTGCGCGCGTGCGTTCGCGCAGACTGCTGTCGAAGTCGAAGTCGAAGTCGAAGTCGAAGCCCAAGCCCAAGCCCAAGCCCAAGCCCAAGCCCAAGCCGCGCTTGCCGTCGTCGACGTCGGGGCCCGCCTTCGATCGCCTTGCGACCGATCGCGTTGCGCAAGGACGCAGGGCATCAACCGGCCTGCGTAAATCTCCCAGGCGTGATTCCGAACTGGCGTGCGAACGCACGCGTCAGGTGGCTCTGATCGGCAAAGCCGGCTTCGGCCGCGGCATCGGCGATCGGCAGGCCGCTGGCGAGCAGCGCGCGTGCCAGCCGCGCACGCGACTGGATCAGGTAGGCGTGCGGTGTGATGCCGAGTTCACGGGCAAACCCGCGCAGCAGCTGGAAGCGGCTCACGCCGCTCAGGCCGGCCAGCTCGGCGAGCGAAACGGGGGCGGCCGGTGCCGCGTCGAGCCGCTCCCGCGCGATGCGGATCGCTGGTGCAACGCCCGCCGTCGGCAGCGTGCGGTTAGCGTGCCGGGCGAGCAGTCCGGCGACGAGCATCACGAGAGCCTCGTCGCGGGCAAGCGGCCGGGATTCCCCCGCGACGATGCGCGCATGCAGCCGGCCGACGGCGGCCGTGAGCCGCGCGTCGCGCACCGCCGGATGCGCCAGTTCGATGCCGCCGAGGCCTTCTTCCGCCGCGACGCCCGCGACCAGCGCGGGCGCGAGGTACAGCATCCGCCAGCGCCGGCCCGTGCCGGCCTCGATCGGCGAACCGTCATGCATCTCGCCCGGGTTGACCATGATCGCGTCGCCGGCCAGGGCGTCGACCTGCCCGCGGCCGCTCCACGACCGGTGCGCGCCGCTGACGATCACGCCGACCCCGAATTCGTCGTGCGCGTGGCGCGGAAACGCGCGGTCGGATTCGAGGCTGATTGCCTCGATGCCTTCGCCGGTCCGTCGGTAGTGGGTGACGCGGTGCATGTGCGCTCCTCGCGCCGGTCGCGGCGCGGATTTCGTGCACTTTAGCGCGTTCCGGCGCCGCGCGCCCTTCATCCTTTTGGCCGATACCGCGCATCGCGCGCAGCCCGCACCATGTGCACATGAGCAGCGTACACGGCCCGCCGGGCCTGAAGCTGCGCGGGAGACGGCAGGTGGAACAACAGGATCCGGTATTCATTCAGGTTGGCGCGCTCGCGGACGGCTTCGCGCCGGAAGCGAACATCCTCGCATCCTCCGATGCGCTCGCCGGGCATACGCTGACGCTCGGCGATGCGTCGGGGGCATGGCGGGTCTACACGTTCGAGCCGGGCGCGCTGCAGTGGCGCGACGCGGCGACCGGCACGAGCGGCCGAGAGCCGTGCCGCGTCACGCGGTTGCGCAACGGGCTGTACTTCGTCGACTACATCGATTCGGCCGCCCGCGCGACGTCGGTCAGTCTCGTGATCGATCTCGACAACGGTGTATGGACGTCGGTCGTCGGCACGCTGCCGACCGAAGCCGACACGCGTATCGATGCATTCACGCGGGTTGCGCGCGGGCTGCCGCTGACGGGCGTCGAGGCCGGTTTCCGGCACGGCACGCTCGCCGGCCATACGCAGCCGGGGCCGCTGCACGGGCCCACGCGCGAGCTGATCGGCAAGCGGACGATGTACCGCTACAGCCCGACCGAATGCTATGAGCACATCTACCTGAACGAGAACTTCTACGCGTGGCAGTGCCTGCAGGGTGTCGAAGGCGGGTTGGCCGATGTCGACCGCTGCCATTACTTCAGGATTGCAGAGGAGCTGTATCTGTTCGTGTGGCGCGAAAAGGTGGTGCCGACGCTCGGCGTCGTGCTGATCGACCTCGCGCAGCGCAAGACAGACGGCAAGATCTTCGGCTACCAGGGCGGCGATTTCGGCACGCTGTCGAACTTCCCGATCGGCGCGCATGCGCAGGTGCTGAACGACACCGTGCATCCGCTCGACGGCGGGGCGCAGCGATGAATGCCGTGCCGGGCAGCGGCCGCCTGCGGGCGGATTTCAGCGGGCGCGTCGTGCTCGTCACGGGCGCCGCGCAGGGGATCGGCGCGGCGATCGCGCGCCGTTTCGCGGAATCCGACGCGTTCGTCGCGCTCGCCGACCTGAACGGCGAGGCCGCCGCCGCGCAGGCCGACGCGCTCGCGAGCGCGGGCGGCGAGGCGCGCGCCTATCGGGTGGATGCGGCCAGCCGCGACCAACTGGGCGCGCTGGTCGCGGCAGTCGAGCGCGATGGCGGCCGGCTCGATGTCGTCGTCCACAATGCCGCGTATTTTCCGCTGACGCCGTTCACGCAGATCGACGAGCCGACGCTCGACCGGACGCTGTCGGTCAACCTGTCGGCGCTGTTCTGGCTCGCACAGGCCGCGTTGCCGGCCTTCGGGCGCGCGGGGGCGGGGCGGCTGCTCGTCACGTCGTCGGTGACGGGGCCGCGCGTCGTATATCCGGGGCTCGCGCATTACGCGGCGTCGAAGGCCGGTGTGAACGGCTTCATTCGCGCGGCGGCGCTGGAGCTCGCACGCCACAACGTGACGGTGAATGGTGTCGAACCGGGAATGATCCGCACGCCGGCGGCAGGCAATCTTGGCGATGCGTCGGTCGCCGCGCAGATCGCGCGCGACATTCCGCTTGCGCGGATGGGCGAGCCGGAAGATGTCGCGAACGCGATGCTGTTTCTCGCGTCGGCCGATGCCGCGTACATCACGGGGCAGACGATCGTCGTCGATGGCGGTGCGACGTTGCCCGAGAGCGGGGCGGTGCTGGGCGGCGAGTGACGGCTGGCCGGGTAACGCGCCGCGAAACGGGGCGGCTCCGGCGGCCTGCCGCGCATTCACGCAGCAGGCTCGGCGTGTTCCGTCGTGGGCATCTTCGCGAGCGTCAGTCCGGCATGCCGTCGTGGTCCCCGAGCGGCCTGGCGGGCCAGTCCACCCAGCGGTCCGCGCGGGTAAGCTCGTACGCCTCGTTCTTCGGGTAGCGGATGCGGTTGTCGTCGCGCGGGCGTTCGCCGATCACCATCAGCCTGACCTCGTCCTTCGTGTTGTTGATGAAGGTGTGACAGATGCCGGTGCCCGCCGGAAACGCGACGGAATCACCTTCGGCAACGGGGTGCAGCACGCCGTCGATCCAGACATCGGGCTTGCCCTCGAGCACGTACACAAACTCCTGCTCGGTGCTTTCGGCATGCGGATATGACGTCCGCCGACCCGGCAGGAGCCTCACGTGATGAATGCCGATACGGGTGATGCCGAGTTCGGCGGAAAGCGGTGCGTCCAGCGCCATCGGCTCGGTGTCGCCGCGATAGCAATGCGCTTCCGGTTCTTCGAGCTCGGTCCAGTGCTTGATGAAATCGGGGCGGGTCATTGGGTGCTCTCCTTTCGGGGGATGTCGACTGCGGCGATTCACGCGCCGGCGTCGGCAGCGGTTTGCGCTCCGTCTCGGCGAATGGACCTCCGCCGATAACTTGCCGGCCGATGCGAAACGACGGTTGCGCGTCGCGGCTGCCGGGCGGCGGGATGTGTGGCCCGGATGTCGCCGGCGAAGCGATCGGCGACATCCACGGTATTTTGCGACGAACCTGTTTGCATTGTGGAAATGACGTGCGAGACGCGCGCATGCCTCCCGCCGCGTACCGCCGCGACTACAGCCAGCCGTTGCGGATGAACTCGACGATCGAATAGCGGCGGTGCTCGAGATCGTGCTGCCGGACGGCATCGACGATGCGCGATACGCCATCCGCGTAGGGCGTATCGCCCACCACGCGCGATTCGAACTGCAGGCTGCACGCACCGTCGTCGATGCGTATCCGGTGAATCGCGTGGCGGCCGAGCTGATCGTCGGCGACGGCGAATTCGCTGCGCTGCACGTCCGGGTCGCGCACGGAGCGGATGTCTTCCGGCGGCACGCCGAGCGACTGGCCGATCCCGACGGCCGTGCCCGGGACGGACGTCTTGCCTGCCTGGTGCGACTCCGTCAGGCTGATCCGGCAGTCGTGAAACAGGTGGCCGCTGGTTTCCAGCATGCTCATGAACTTGAGCATCAGGATGTTCGTGTTCGGACACAGCACGACCGGGAAAGCGTACGCGCCGGTTTCGAGGACGGAGCCGGTGGACAGCTCGACGAGCGGCGACGCGGTGGCCTCGCAGAACGCGATGACGTCAGGGAGTTCGCGGCCGGAACCGGCATGCACGACGATCGAGCGGGCGTCGATATGCCGGGCGTCGCTACGCTGCGCATCGTGGTGCGTGCTGTCCGACCACGCCATTACGCGACAGGTTGCGGGGTCGAGCCGGTGCGCGCCGAGCAGTTCGCTGGCCAGCTTGCCGGTTCCTACGACGAGTACTTGCATGGCATTGACGGGTTGAGGTTCGGAATTCGTTCAGGA
>NZ_LDVA01000123.1:0-249 GCF_050768715.1 Burkholderia sp. ZZQ-2
ATGACGTCATCCTTTCACGCCGTCGTCGTCGCGGTGCCGACGGCGCAGGTGCGGTGTCTCGGTGCTCAGACAGCCGTCCGCCTCGACGGACGAGTACCCTCAAGGGGTGATCGAAGACATCAAGAAGCGTGCTCTGCACCGCACCAGCATCCTCGAGGGCCAGATGCGCGGCGTCGCGCGGATGATCGAGAACGAGGAGTACTGCATGGACATCATCACGCAGTCCCGCGCCATCCAGCGCTCGCTGGA
>NZ_LDVA01000124.1:0-740 GCF_050768715.1 Burkholderia sp. ZZQ-2
GATCAGCGCGACGCGTGCGCCGCGCGCGCCGAGCCACGCGGCCGTCGCGATGCCCAGATGGCCGAATCCGCCGGTGATCGCGACTGCCTTGCCTTTGAAATCGTGTTCCATCGATGTTTTCTCCTGGATCGAGGGTTGCTTGATGATGCGTATTGCATGGGTCATGCCGGCCGCGGCACGCATGCGTGGCCGGCAATTCGACACAGCGTAGCGCGTTCACGCATCCGTGCGCACGGCGACGAGGCTGCGGCGGCGCAGTTCCTCCGTCGTTTCGCCCTGGTTGTCCGGGCGCCAGCCCGGCGGCGGCAGCACGAAGCGGATCGCCGTCCACACGTCGCGGGCCGTCGCGACGTCGCGGGCGAGGCTCGCCCCGTGTTCGAGTTCGACGACGAACGGATTGCGCGAGCGGGTCGGCGTGACGAGGCCGAAACGGCACGGCTCGTCAACGCGCTCGGCGACATAGGTGCCGAACAGCCGGTCGAACACGATCAGCACGCCGCCGTAGTTCGCATCGAGATAGTCGAGGTTCGACGCATGGTGCACGCGGTGCGCGGCTGCGCATCGACCGCGACTACCGCCATGACCGCCGCGCCGGCGGCCCGCACGCAGGCCAGCGGTCGGCGCCGGCCTGCATGGCGTGTCCGAAGCGAAGCACGACACGGTGGCGTCCGATACGGATCGACTCGCGCGCTCGATCGCGAAACAGCTCGCCACGCAGAATGCGGCGAACGCGTGGCTGC
>NZ_LDVA01000125.1:0-1407 GCF_050768715.1 Burkholderia sp. ZZQ-2
GATCTTCTGCGCACTGACCGTCTGCTTGCCCTTGCTCAGACGCTGCGCGATCGTCTTGATCGGCACCCCCGACAGATACAGGCGAATGACCTCGATCTCGCGCGCCGACAGCTTCACGGGCGCCTCGCCGCGCTCGCCGGCCGCATCGACCGCGCGCCTGACGAGCGGCGACAGGTAGTGCCCGCCGCTGTAGCTCGAATGAATGGCCGTGACGATATGGCCGACCTCGTCGAACTTGCTGACGACGCTCACGCCGCCGATCGCGAGGATCGACCCGACGATCAGCGGATTCTCGTTCGCGACCAGCACGACGACCCCGACGTTCGGACGCGTGCGCCGCAGCCAGCCGAGCAGCCCGAGGCCGTCCATCTGCGCGTCCCCGCGGATCGCATAGTCGACCAGCACGACATCGCAGTCGACGCCGCCGAGCGACGCGGCCAGCTCGGCCACATTCCGGCATACCGCGACGAGCTCGATCGCGCAGGCGCTGCCTGCGACCTGCTCGATGCCGGCCAGCGTCAACGGCCAGTCGTACGCGAAGACGATGCGAACGTTGAATTTCCTCATGCGTGGTTCCCGGTGGTTCATCGGCCGCGCGACGCGGAGCGCGCACGGCCGGTTTGGCGTTGATCGGACGTTCAGGCTATTTTTAGCCTGCACACCGATTCTATGAAGCCGCACGCGGACGGGATATCGGACGGTAACGGGATTGGTCGTCAGGGACGTAATACGAGTTTGATATTTGCGCCGGTTCGAGCGGCCGTCCCGGAGCGGCCGGCATCTCGGAACATCGGCCGGATGGCCGGCTTGGCGGGCCACACGGGCCATCCGGCCGGCCAGCAGGTAAAATCGACGCCTTTGCATGCCGCGCCGGGCCGCCGGCGGCGAGCGACGCGCCGATGCCGGCCGCGCGCCACCGCCCCGTGCCCGCGCCCGTACTCCGGTGGCCCCGCCCCGCTTTCCTCATGACCGAATCCGACCTGCAATCCGACGACACCTCCATCCACGAAGACGGCCTCTGGCGCGACAACGGCTGGACGGCCCGCATCATCAAGAACGAAGACGACGACGGCTGGGCCGTCGAAATGATCAAGGACGGCGAGTCCGAGCCCGCGCTCGTCGGGCCGTGGACCATGGGCCGCGACAAGAAGAACCCCAAGCCGATGGACGCGAACGCGTTCCGCACGCTCGTGAAGACCGCGAGCGAGGTGCTGATGCGCCACGAGCAGCAGCGGCGCGCGATGCTGCACAAGGAAGTGACGGTTCAGGGCGAGGACGGCCAGGATGTGTCGGTGACGCTCGACATCGTGCCGGACGAATTCGAGCCGTACGCGCAGCTCAAGGCATTCGATCCGTATGGCGAGCTGCTGGCCGAAGCCAAGGTGTCGGCCGGTTTCAAGCTCAACA
>NZ_LDVA01000126.1:0-3652 GCF_050768715.1 Burkholderia sp. ZZQ-2
CGCCATCGCACCGGCCGCCCCGTTTCGCCGCCTCGCCGCACCCCCTTCCGGCCCCCTTCCGGCCCCGTCCGGCCGCGTTTGCGCCGGCTCGCCCGATTCCCCGAAATACCCCCCTTTCCCGGCTTTGCTCGACCGATCGGTGTTTGACGCCTCCATGAATAATCGGTGTCACTGGAAAGCGGCATTCCGCCGTACCCGACTGGAGGCCCCGTGGCAGACGAGAGCGATCTCGACAAGACCGAAGCCGCCACTCCCAGGCGCCGCGAGAAGGCGCGCGAGGAGGGGCAGGTCGCGCGTTCGCGCGAACTGGCTTCGTTCGCGCTGCTCGCGGCCGGGTTCTACGGTGCCTGGCTGCTCGCGGGCCCGTCGGGCGGGCATCTGCAGGCGATGCTGCGCGGCGCGTTCATGTTCGATCGCGCCACCGCGTTCGACACGAACCGGATGCTGTCGGCGGCCGGCAGCGCGAGCCTCGAAGGCTTCGCCGCGCTGCTGCCGCTGCTCGCGCTCACCGGTGTCGCCGCGCTGCTCGCGCCGATGGCGCTCGGCGGCTGGTTGATCTCGCAGAAGACGTTCGAACTGAAGTTCGACCGCCTGAACCCGATCTCGGGCCTCGGCCGGATCTTCTCGATCCAGGGGCCGATCCAGCTCGGGATGTCGATCGCGAAGACGCTGGTCGTCGGCGGGATCGGCGGCATCGCGATCTGGCGCAGCAAGGACGAGCTGCTCGGTCTCGCGACGCAGCCGCTCGGCGTGGCGCTGCCCGATGCGCTGCACCTGGTCGCCGTGTGCTGCGGCACGACGGTCGCCGGGATGCTGGTGGTCGCCGCGCTCGACGTGCCTTACCAAATCTGGCAGTACAACAAGAAGTTGCGCATGACGAAGGAAGAAGTGAAGCGCGAGCATCGCGAGAACGAAGGCGATCCGCACGTGAAGGGGCGGATCCGCCAGCAGCAGCGCGCGATCGCGCGGCGCCGGATGATGGCGGCCGTGCCGAAGGCCGACGTGGTCGTGACGAACCCGACGCACTTCGCCGTCGCGCTGCAATACACGGACGGCGAGATGCGCGCGCCGAAGGTCGTCGCGAAGGGCGTGAACCTCGTCGCCGCGCGCATCCGCGAACTCGCGGCCGAACACAACGTGCCGCTGCTCGAAGCGCCGCCGCTCGCGCGTGCGCTGTATCACAACGTCGAACTCGAACGCGAGATTCCCGGCTCGCTGTACTCGGCCGTCGCCGAAGTGCTCGCGTGGGTCTACCAGCTCAAGCGCTTCCGTTCGGAAGGCGGCGCGTTCCCGGCGGTGCCGGTCGACCTGGACGTGCCGGCCGACCTCGACAAGGGCGCGTCGGTCTCCGCCGACGACGAACGCGAGGAAGCCGAAGACACGCTCGGTAACGGAGGCGCGGCATGAGCACCCCGACCGGCCTGTTCGCGAAGCGCCAGAATCCGTTCGCGGGCACCAACCTGCGCGCGCTCGCGGGCCCGATCCTCATCTGCATGATTTTGGGGATGATGATCCTGCCGCTGCCGCCGATGCTGCTGGATCTGCTGTTCACGTTCAACATCGCGCTGTCCGTGATGGTGCTGCTCGTCAGCATGTACACGATGAAGCCGCTCGATTTCGCGGCGTTCCCGAGCGTGCTGCTGTTCTCGACGCTCCTGCGCCTGTCGCTGAACGTTGCGTCGACGCGCGTCGTGCTGCTCGAGGGCCACACCGGGCCGGACGCGGCCGGCCAGGTGATCGAGGCGTTCGGCCACTTCCTCGTCGGCGGCAACTTCGCGGTCGGCATTGTCGTGTTCGTGATCCTGATGATCATCAACTTCATGGTGATCACGAAGGGCGCGGGGCGGATCGCCGAAGTGTCCGCGCGCTTCACGCTCGACGCGATGCCCGGCAAGCAGATGGCGATCGACGCCGACCTGAACGCGGGCCTCATCAACGAAGAGCAGGCGCGCAAGCGCCGCCTGGCGGTCTCGCAGGAAGCCGAGTTCTACGGGTCGATGGACGGCGCGTCGAAGTTCGTGCGCGGCGACGCGATCGCCGGCCTGATCATCATGGCGATCAACGTGATCGGCGGGCTGATCGTCGGGATGGTCCAGCACGACATGACGTTCGCCGCGGCCGGCACGAACTACACGCTGCTGACGATCGGCGACGGCCTCGTCGCGCAGATCCCGTCGCTCGTGATCTCGACCGCGGCCGGCGTGATCGTGTCGCGCGTCGCGACCGACGAGGACATCGGCACGCAGATCACCGGCCAGCTGTTCACGAACCCGCGCGTGCTGAACATCACCGGCGCGATCATCGTGCTGATGGGGCTGATCCCGGGCATGCCGCACTTCGCGTTCCTCGCGCTCGGCGGCGGCGCGATCTGGCTGGCCCGCACGCAGACGAAGCGCGCGGCGGCCCGCAAGGCGGCCGGCGACCTGACCGACATCGCGCCGCCCGCCGTGCTGCCGTCCGACAGCCACGAAGCGACCTGGGACGACGTGCAGCTGATCGACCCGCTCGGCCTCGAAGTCGGCTACCGGCTGATCCCGCTCGTCGACAAGAACAGCGACGGCGAACTGCTCAAGCGCATCAAGAGCATCCGCAAGAAATTCGCGCAGGAAATCGGCTTCCTGCCGCCCGTGATCCATATCCGCGACAACCTCGAGCTGCGGCCGAACGCGTACCGGATCGCGCTGAAGGGCGTCGAGATCGGCGTCGGCGAAGTGTTCCCGGGCCAGTGGCTCGCGATCAACCCCGGCCAGGTGACGGCCGCGCTGCCGGGCGCCGTCACGCAGGATCCCGCGTTCGGGCTGCCGGCCGTGTGGATCGACGTCGCGATGCGCGAACAGGCGCAGGTGTACGGCTACACGGTGGTCGACGCGAGCACGGTCGTCGCGACGCACCTGAACCATCTGGTCGTCCAGCACGCGGCCGAGCTGCTCGGCCGCCAGGAAGTGCAGGCGCTCGTCGAGCGCACCGGCAAGGACGCGCCGTCGCTCGTCGAGGACCTCGTGCCGAAGACGATCTCGCTGACGACGCTGCAGAAGGTGCTGCAGAACCTGCTCGAGGAAGGCGTGCCGATCCGCGACATGCGCACGATCCTCGAGGCCGTGTCCGAACACGCGGGCCGCGGCGACGCATTCGAGATCACGGCCGCGGTGCGGCTCGCGCTCGGCCGCGCGATCACGCAGCAGTGGTATCCGGGCGCGGGCGAGATGCAGGTAATGGGCCTCGACGCGAATCTCGAACGCGTGCTGTCGCAGGCGCTCGCCACCGGCGCGAACCCGGGCCTCGAACCCGGCCTCGCGCACAACCTTCTGACCGGCACGCAGCAGGCGATGCTGCGTCAACAGAATCTCGGGCTGCCGCCCGTGCTGCTCGTGCAGCACGCGCTGCGCGCGATGCTCGCGCGTTTCCTGCGCCGCAGCCTGCCGCAATTGAAAGTGCTGTCGTACGCCGAGGTGCCGGACACACGCACGATCAAAGTCGTTAACGTCATCGGGGGTTCCGCTTGAACATTCGCAAATTCACCGGCGCAACGAGCCGCGACGCACTTCGTCTCGTGCGCGAGGCGCTCGGCGCCGACGCGGTCGTGCTGTCGAACCGCACGCTCGATGACGGCAGCGTGGAAATCGTCGCCCTCGCCGATTCGGACCTGGCCGCC
>NZ_LDVA01000127.1:0-2435 GCF_050768715.1 Burkholderia sp. ZZQ-2
CGCGCCCAGCAGCGCACGCAGGCGGCCCAGCAGGCCGGCGGCGCCGAGCGCGGGACGGGTGGCATCGATTTCCGTATTCACGGCGCGTTCCCCTAGTAATCCGAATAAAGCCGCACGGGTGTCGGCGTGACGAGCCAGCTGCGTTGCGCGCGTGCGTCGAACGCATAGCGCAGGTACACGAGCGCCGAACTCGGCGCGTAGTCGTGCGACCGGTCGACGTGCAGCTGCGCGCCGACGCTCAGGTGCGGGTTCACGCGATACTCGACGATCCCGTTGACGCCGTACGAGAACGACACGCCGCGCGTCGAGCTGCCCGCGTACACGAACCCGGCCGCCACCTGCGCGGCCCGCTGGTCCGAGAACGTCGGGTAATACAGCGAATCCTTCTCGTAGCTGTTCGAGATCCCGCCCGTGACGGTCAGGTCCCACGACAGCGCATCGTGCCGCCCCGCCCATTCGATCGGCACGCCGAGCGACAGGTAGCGCTGCGGGCTGTAGTAACCGCCCTGCCCGTACGTGTAGTAGCGCAGGTTCTGCGCGTAGTGCCACGCGTTGCCGACGAGCCCGGTGCTGACCTTCATCGTCGCGCGCTCGTACACGGGCACCGTGAAGCCCGTGCGCAGCGTGACTTCCGCGTTGCGCTCGACGTTTCGGCCGGACAGCACGCCCGCGCCGAGTTCCGCGAACAGGTTCGTGCGGCCGACGTCGACCGACGCGCGCAGGTTCACGCCGTCGCGGCGCACGCCGCCCCAGACCGCGCCCGTCCACGGGTCGCGCATCCCCGCGTACGACAGCACGCTGCTCGTTTCCGGCCGCCGCGACGCGTTTACCGAGAAGCTGGCCGGGCCCGCGTCGAAGCGATAGCGCACACCGCCGACGAGGTAATGCACCGGAAAACCGAGCGGCGACGTGCCGAGATCGACGCGCCATGCGTCCGACAGATAGCCGGCACCGAGCGCGACGCCCGTCGTCGACTGGTGCAGCGAGCCCGGCGGATTCGCGATCGATGCGGGCGTCAGCGCGTTCTGCGCCCTGAGCGCCGCGAACGTGCCGAACGTCTTGAGCGAATACGCATTCGGGTTGCTCGTATCGAGCGTGCCCGGGTCGAGATGCACGGTGTCGATCTGCGCGAACACGTGACCGTCGTAGCGGACCGGCATCTGCATGTAGATCGGCACCTGCTGCGCGCGATACGAAGAGATGCCTTCGTCGCCCGACTTGTACGCAGGCGTCCAGCCGGTCTCGATCTCGGGATTGCGCCGCTGCGCGAGATCCGCGAACGCGGCCTGCGCGGGCGTCAGGCCGTCACGGCCCGGGCTCACGCCCGTCGCGCGCTCCTGCGACTGCGACAACCGGTACAGCGACGCCGCGTCGTCATAGCGGCCCTGCGCCTCGGCCACGCGCCCGGCCGCGACCGTCACGTCGGCGCGCGCCGGATACGCGGCATGCAGCCGGTCGGTCACCTGCGCGGCTTCGTCCGCGCGGCGCAGCGCGTTCAGGCGGCGCACGGCCGACAGTTGCGTGTCGACGTCGTCGTCCGGCGTGCGCGCGAGCACCGCCTGCACGCGCGCCAGCGCGGCGGCACGGTTACCGCTGTCCTCGTCGATGCGTGCCAGCGCGAGCTGCGTATCGGCATCGTCCGGCGTGCGCGCGACGATCGGCGCGAGCGCATCGCGCGCCGCGTCGTAACGGCCTTGCGCGCGCTCGAGATCGGCCCGTTCGAGCGCATGACGCTTGTCCGCGCGGCCGGCCGGGCTCGCCCGATCGAGCAGCTTGCGCGCCTGCGCGTAGTCCTGTCGCGCGATCGCATCGTCGGTCTGCCGCAACACGAGCCGCAGCGACTGATCCTCGATCCGCGCCGTCTGCGCGGGCGTCAGCGACGGTTCCCGGCGCAGCGTGTCGAGCCACGCGGCAAGCGCGTCGTCGCGCCCCGCGCTGCCGAGCAGGTCGCCATAGCGCAGCCGCACGTCCGTATCGGCTTCACGCGGATGCGCGGCGATCCAGTCGTGCAACGGTGCGAGGCCGCGATCCGGTTCGCCCGCGTCGATCCACTGCGCGCCGATCGCGGCGAGCATGTCGGGATCGTCCGGCGCGCTCGCCTGGGCCTGCGCGAGCGACGCGGCGAACGCCGTGCGGTCGCCGCGCGCGAGCGCATCGCGGGCGTCGGCCAGCGCGCGTTGCGCATCGAGCTTGCGCGCGAGCGCGCGCATCCCGTCCGTACGGTGCGCGTCGTCGACCGGCGCGAGCGCGGCCTGCGCGCCCGCCACGTCGTCGAGCGAATTGCGATACAGCGCGGTCGCGTAGCGCATCTCGGGCGTCGCGCCTTGCGCGAGCCCGTCGTCCATCACCGTGCGGCCGAGTTGCGGCAGCCCCATGTCGCGATAGAGGCGCGCGAGCGCGAAGCGCGTCCACGGCGCGTCGGGCGCCGCGCGCAC
>NZ_LDVA01000128.1:0-37597 GCF_050768715.1 Burkholderia sp. ZZQ-2
CTCACCGGCTTCGCGCAACGCGACGGCCGTCCGGCCGGCCCCGCGTCGTCGCTGCTGCTCGGCGTCGCGACCGGCCTGCTGTGGGCGCCGTGCGCGGGCCCGATCCTCGGGCTCGTGCTGACCGGCGCCGCGCTGCGCGGCGCAAGCGTCGGCACGACGCTGCTGCTGGTCGCGTATGCGGCCGGCGCGGCGACGTCGCTCGGTGTCGCGCTGGTGATCGGCGGCAAGGTGTTCGCCGCGATGAAGCGCTCGCTCGGCGCCGGCGAATGGATCAAGCGCGGAATCGGCGCGGCGCTGCTGGCCGGCGTCGGCGCGATCGCGCTCGGCCTCGATACGGGCGCGCTCGCACAACTGTCGACCGTCACGACGGGCGGGCTCGAAACGAAGCTCGTCGACCGGCTCGGCGGGCATGCGAGCGGCGCGCCGGCGGCGATGGCCACGGCCGGCGGTTCGGCGGAGAACGTGGCAGAACGCGCGGCGGACAGCTCGGCCAACGGTGCCGCGAACGGTTCCGGCGGCGCGATGATGGCCGCGACAGCCGATGCCGCGCAGGCCGGCGGCGCGATGATGCGCGCGGTGGACGCGACGCATGGGCCGGCCGCGCTGCCCGTCGAAGGCACGCTGCCGTCGCTCGACGGCGCGGTGCAGTGGCTGAACTCGCCGCCGCTGACGGCGGCCGGCCTGCGCGGCAAGGTGGTGCTGGTCGATTTCTGGACCTATTCGTGCATCAACTGCCTGCGCACGCTGCCGTACACGACCGCGTGGGCGCGCAAGTACGCGCCGTACGGGCTCGTCGTGATCGGTGTGCACGCACCCGAATTCGCGTTCGAACGCGACATCGGCAACGTGAAGAAGGCCGTGCACGACCTCGGCATCGACTTCCCGGTCGCGATCGACAACCGCTTCGCGATCTGGCGCGCATTCAACAACGAATACTGGCCCGCGCACTACTTCGTCGACGCGCAAGGCCGCGTGCGTCGTCACCACTTCGGCGAGGGCGAGTACGCGGAATCGGAGCGCGCGATCCAGTCGCTGCTCGCCGAGGCCGGCCATCCGGAAGCACTGAACGTGCCGCTCGGGCTCGCCGGCGCGCCCGCGAAGGGTGCGCTCGCGGCGGCCGACAGCGCGGACGTCCGCTCGCCCGAGACCTACGTCGGCTACGCACGCGCCGAGGATTTCGTGTCGCCCGGCGGCGTGGTGCGCGATGCGGCGTATCACTATGCCGAGCCGGCCCGTCCCGATCTGAACGACTGGGGCCTCGCCGGCATGTGGCGGGTCGGCGCCGAACGCGCGACGCTCGCGGCGCCCGCCGGCCGCATCGTCTACCGCTTCCATGCGCGCGACCTGCACCTGGTGCTCGGCCCCGGCGAGGACGGCAAGCCGGTGCGTTTTCGCGTGACGCTCGACGGCGCGGCCCCCGGCGCCGCGCACGGCAGCGACGTCGATGCGCAAGGCTACGGTACCGTGACCGGGCAACGCCTGTACCAGCTGGTCCGGCAACCCGGCGCGATCGCCGATCGCACGTTCTCGATCGAGTTTCTCGATCCCGGCGTGAATGCCTATGCGTTCACGTTCGGCTGATCCCGGCCGGGGGCGGCGCACCGGCGCCGCGTCCGAGCCCCGCTTTCCATTCCGCCTTCCGAAGGAGCACACCGTGAACACCACCTCCCCCCGCGGTTCCGCGCCGCAACGGCGAAAGGCGATGCTGCGCCGCATCGGCGCCATCGCCGTCGCGGCTCTCGCCGTGTTCGGCTACCAGCGCATCGTCAACTCCGCCGAGGCGATGCGCACCGTACCCGCGCCCACGCTCGACGAAACGCCCGGCACATCGCACGACGAGACGGCCGTATTCGCCGGCGGCTGCTTCTGGGGCGTGCAGGGCGTATTCGAGCACGTGAAGGGCGTGAAGCAGGTCACGGCCGGCTATGCGGGCGGTGCGTCCGAAACCGCGCACTATGCGCTCGTCGGCTCGGGGCTGACCGGGCACGCGGAATCGGTTCGCATCGTCTACGACCCGACCCGGATCACGTACGGCCGGCTTCTGCAGGTGTTCTTCTCGGTCGCGCACGATCCGACCGAGCTCAACCGGCAGGGCCCCGACGAAGGGTCGCAATACCGGTCGGCGATCTTCCCGACCACCACGCAGCAACGCGCGGTCGCGACCGCGTACATCGCGCAGCTCGGCACCGCGCACGTGTTTCCGGCGCCGGTCGTCACGCGCGTCGAGGACTACAAGGGGTTCTACCCGGCCGAGGCCTACCACCAGAACTACCTCGAGCTGCACCCCGACGCGCCGTACATCGCGTACAACGACATGCCGAAGATCGCCGGGCTGAAGCAGTACTTCCCGGCGCTGTACCGCACCGACGCGGTGCTGTGGCGCGATGCGCGCTCGTGACCGCCACGCGGTCACGCGGCCGCGTGACGGGGTGACGGGGTTGACCGGGTAACGCCCGCCGCGCGGCCGAAGCCCGTGCGGCCACGCACGGCCGGCGCGAGCCGCCCGCGATCCGGTTTGCGCTGCATCAACGAAACCGCGGGCGTCGTGCCGGGGCAAACCCGCATCGCGTCCGCCGCGACCGGCAACTTCGCGTAGACTTCTCCAGATCCCCGCCGCATCTTGCGGCGCCCGGAATTCCAGTCCAGCCCGGAGACGTCACGCATGCGAGCAGTGCCCTTCCCTGACAGCGGCACCCTTGGAGAACCCTCTTCCGGCTCGGCCGTGCGCGACTTGCGCCGCGTGCCGATTCATCCCGATTACTGGTACCCGCTCGCGTGGTCGCGCGAGCTGAAACGCGGCAAGACACTCGGCGTGCGCTTCGCCGGCGATCCGATCGTGCTCGTGCGCACCGAATCCGGCGCCGTGTACGCGCTCGAGGATCGTTGCGCGCACCGCCAGGTGCCGCTGCACGCGGGCGTCGTGAGCGGCGAGACGCTGCGCTGCTGTTATCACGGCTGGACCTACGCGTGCGACAGCGGTCGCTGCGTCGACGTGCCGTACCTCGGCCGCGAGCGCCTGCCCAACGGCGTGCGCGCCTATCCGTGCCGCGAAGCGCACGGGTTGATCTTCGTGTTCCCGGGCGATGCGACGCTCGCCGACTCGCGGCCGTTCCCCGCGCTCGAATCGGCGGACGACCGCGCGTTCAAGACGCGCCGCTTCGGCCGCGAGGTCAAGTGCCACTACTCGTTCATGCACGAGAACCTGATGGACATGAACCATCAGTTCCTGCATCGCAAGCAGATGGGGCAGATGCGTGCGCGCTCGGTCGGCCGGCGTCGCGGCGACGACTGGGTCGAGGTGGACTACACGTTCGCGCGGATGGAAGGCAAGCAGCCGGTCGGCGAGGCGCTCGTGTTCGGCGCGAGCAAGAAGCCGGGCGAGCAGGCGGACAAGAGCGTGATGACGGTGCGCACCGGTTATCCGTACCAGACACTGCAGATCCGCTCGAGCGAAGGCACGCTCGTGATGGACCTGTGGATCGTCTATGTCCCGCTCGACGCCGAGCAGCGCACCAACCGCACGTTCGGACTGCTGTCGATCCACAAGCCCGGCATACCGTTCGCGCTCGATCTCGCGTGGCCGCTGCTCGTCTGGTTCACCGAGCGCATCTTCCGCGAGGATCGCTGGATCGTCGAGCGCGAGCAGGAAGCGCATGACCGGCAGGGCGCCGACTGGAACCACGAGGTGTTTCCGGTCATCAACGAGCTGCGCGACCTGCTGCGCCAGTGCGGCGCGCGCACGGTGATCCCGATCCGCGAAGCGCGCGACGGCGCGTGACGTGAGCGGCGCGCCGGTGCGCGCGCCGTTCGTTACAAGCGGAACGCGCCCGGCAGCAATGCGTGGGCCGTCGTGACGTCGACGGCCCCGTTCAGGTTGGCCAGGATCACTTCGATGTCCGGCGTGCCGATCTCGATGATCACCTGGCGGCAAGCGCCGCACGGCGCGATCGGGCCGACCGTGTCGCCCACGACCGCGAGCCGCGTGAAATCCCCCGGAAAATAACCGGCGGCGATGGCCGAAAACATCGCCGTGCGTTCCGCGCAGTTGCAGAGTCCGTAAGACGCGTTCTCGACATTGCAGCCGTGAAAAACCGTCCCGTCGCGCGCCAGCAGCGCGGCGCCGACCTTGAAGCGGGAATACGGCGCGTACGCGCGTTCGCGCGCCTCCTTCGCCGCTTCGATCAGTTCGTGTCGTTCCATCTCGTCGTGCCTCCGATTGTGTGCCGGGGAGCATCGGCGCGGCCGCATCCCGGCCGCCACGATACGCCCGTGGCGTGAAGCGATCGCCGGTATCCGCACCGTGCGATCGGTCAGCCGATCCGCTGATAGAGGGTCGGCGGCGCGTCGCCCGTCTCGCCCAGCACATAGCTGCGCTGGATCGCATCCACCGCGTGCGCCGCGGCGGCTGCGTCGCGGGCATGCACATGGCCGAGCGGCTGGCCGGCTTCGACACGCTGCCCGATCTCCGCGAGCGCCGTCAGGCCGACACTGTAGTCGATCGCGTCCGCCGCGCGCGTGCGCCCGCCGCCGAGCGCGACGACCGCGAGCCCGAGCGCGCGGCAATCGACCCGCTGCACGACGCCGCTCACGCGCGACGGAACCGGTACGATCACCTCCGCCCGCGCAAGATGACGCGCGGGTGCGTCGATCAGGTCCGCGGGGCCGCCAAGCGCCGTGACCATCTTCGCGAAGCGTTCCGCAGCCGCCCCCGAATCAAGCGCGTGCTGCAACTCCACGCGCGCCGCCTCGACGTCGCGCGCCAGCCCGCCGGTGACGAGCAACTCCGCCGACAGCGCCATCGTGACGTCATGCAGGCGTGCCGGGCGCGATTTGCCCGTCAGGTAGTCGATCGCGCACGCCACTTCGAGCGCATTGCCCGCGCACGGCGCGAGCGACTGGTTCATGTCGGTGAGGATCGCGGTCGTCTTCATGCCGGCGCCGTTGCCGACGTCGACGATGCTGCGCGCCAGTTCCGCCGACTGTTCGGCGGTCGGCATGAATGCGCCGGAGCCGACCTTCACGTCCATCACGAGCCCGTCGAGCCCGGCCGCGAGCTTCTTCGACAGGATCGACGCGGTGATCATCGCGATCGATTCGACGGTCGCCGTCACGTCGCGAATCGCGTAGATGCGCATGTCGGCCGGCGCCAGCCGCGCCGTCTGCCCGATGATCGCGACGCCGACCTCGCGCACCGTGCGACGAAACGCGTCCGTATCGGGCGTCACGTCGTAGCCGGGAATCGCGCTCAGCTTGTCGAGCGTGCCGCCGGTATGGCCGAGCCCACGCCCCGAGATCATCGGCACGTAGCCGCCGCACGCGGCGACCATCGGCCCGAGCATCAGCGACACGACATCGCCGACGCCGCCGGTCGAATGCTTGTCGATCACCGGCCCGCCGAGATCGAGCGCGCGCCAGTCGAGCACGTCGCCCGAGTCGCGCTGCGCGAGCGTCAGCGCGACGCGCTCGTCGGTGCTCAGGTCGTTGAAAAACACGGCCATCGCGAACGCGGCCACCTGGCCCTCGGTCACGCTGCCGTCGGTCACGCCGCGCACGAACGCGGCGATCCCGTCGCGATCGAGCGGCTGCCCGTCGCGCTTCCGGCGAATGAATTCCTGCGGTAAAAACATCGTTGCCTCTCCTCGATCGTTCAGGTTCAGGCGCAAGTTCAATGGAGCGAAAAGAACAGGCCCGCAATCGCCGCGCTCATCAGGTTCGACAGCGTCGCGGCCGTCAGTGCGCGCAGGCCGTGCCGCGCGACTTCCGAGCGGCGCTCGGGCGCGACCGCGCTGAAGCCGCCCGCGAGGATCGCGATCGACGAGAAGTTCGCGAAGCCGCACAGCGCGAACGACACGATCGCGAGCGTCTTCGGGTCGAGCACCTGCAGGCCGGCCGCCGCGACGTGCTCGCCGCTCTTCAGGTACGGCGACAGGTCGCCATACGCGACGAACTCGTTGAAGATCAGCTTCTCGCCGATGAAGTTGCCGGCCAGTGCCGCGTCGTGCCACGGCACGCCGATGATCCACGCGAGCGGCGCGAACAGGTGGCCGATGATACCCACGAGCGTGATCTGCGGAAAGCCCGCGAACGCCGCCGCGCCGCTGACGATGAGGTTCATCAGCGCGATGAGCCCGACGAACGCGATCAGCATCGCGCCGACGTTGATCGCGATCCGCAGCCCGACCGACGCGCCCGACGCCGCCGCCTCGATCACGTTGGCGGCGCGCTTGTCGTCGAAGTCGAGCCCGTCGACCACGACACGGCTCGGCTCGACCGTCGGAAACAGCAGCTTGCCGAACAGCAGGCCGCCGGGCACCGCCATGAACGACGCGGCGAGCAGGTATTCCATCTTCACGCCGAGGCCGGCATAGCCGACCAGCACCGAGCCGGCGACCGACGCCATGCCGCTTGCCATCACCGTGAAGATTTCGGCGCTCGTCATGTTCCGCACGAACGGCTTCACGAGCGCGGGCATCTCGCTCTGCCCCAGAAAGATCGTCGCGACGGCCGAGCACGCCTCGATGCGGCTCACGCCGAGCACTTTCGCCAGTGCGGCGCCGAGGATTGCAACGATCCACTTCATCACGCCGATGTAGTACAGCACCGCGATCAGTGCGGTCACGAAGATGATCATCGGCAGCACGCGCAGGCCGAACACGAACCCGCCGTCGCCGAACAGCTGGAACATCCTGCTGTCGACGAGCCCGCCGAACACGAACGCGATGCCGTGATTGCCCATGTCGAGCACGCGATTGACGCCGTTCGCGGCCGCCGCCAGCGCCGTGCGGCCGGACGGCACGAACAGCACCAGCGCGCCGATCGCCAGTTGCGTGCACAGCGCGGCGACCATGGTCCGGCCGCTCACCGCGCGCCGGTTGTTCGACAGCAGATAGGCCACCAGCAGCAGGAACAGCATACCCAGGAGACTGCGCAGAATATCCACCTCGTACTCCTTGCTCTCAATGTTGTTGGACTGTTCGGCGGGCAGGCCCGGCGTGCCTGCGAAACGCCGTCGGTGGATATTACTCGCCGGCATGCACGCCGACAACGCAAACAAAATGGCCGCGTTCGAGCAACGTCGCGTGCTTCGTCGACTTGCTCAGTTCTTCTACATACTGGGAGATCGGCAAGACGGGATCACGCTACGATCCGTCCCAAATACTGAGAGAATTGGCGGGATGGTGAGCAGCAGGCAGAAGCGGTGCCGGCATGCACGGGAAGGCAAGAGGAAGCATGCGGGGCGTGCCGCTCGACCCGACACGCCCCGCACGTTACGCACCGTTCAGCCGGCGCGCTCGACCGGATGCGGTTCGCGCAGCCGGTTCGCGATCCGCGCGGCCTCGTAGTAGCCGGCCGCCGGCGGGCGCTTCAGGTAGCGGCCCGCACCGCGCACCGCGCGCAATTCGCCGTCGGCCCATGCGAGCGCGCCGCGCGTGAGCGTATGCGTCGCGACGCCCTGCACCGTCATCCCCTCGAACACGTTGAAGTCGACCTGCTGATGATGGGTCTTCACCGAGATCGTCTTCGTCGCAGCAGGGTCCCACACGACGAGGTCGGCATCGGCGCCCACCTGCACGGCGCCCTTGCGCGGATACAGGTTGAAGATCTGCGCGGCGTTCGTCGACGTGATCCGCACGAACTCGTTCGGCGTGATGCGGCCGTGATTCACGCCGTGATGCCACAGCACCGACATGCGATCCTCGACCCCGCCGCAGCCGTTCGGGATCTTCGTGAAATCGTCGCGACCCATCGCCTTCTGCGACGCGCAGAACACGCAGTGGTCGGTCGCCGTCGTATGCAGTTGCCCCGCCTGCAGCCCGCGCCACAGCGCCTCGCGATGCTCGGCCGAGCGGAACGGCGGGCTCATCACGTGCGCGGCCGCGCGCGTCCAGTCCGGGTCTCGATAAACGGCCTCGTCGATCACCAGGTGGCCCGGCAGCACCTCGCCGAACACGCGCAGCCCTTCGCTGCGTGCACGCGTGATCGCATCCACCGCGTCCTTCGCGGAGACGTGCACGATGTACACGGGCACGCCGAGCACCTGCGCGATGCGGATCGCGCGGTTCGCGGCCTCGCCCTCGACCTCCGGCGGCCGCGACAGCGGATGCGCCTCCGGTCCCGTCATCCCGCGCGCGAGCAGCGCCTTCTGCAGCTGGAACACGAGCTCGCCGTTCTCGGCGTGCACGGTCGGCAGCGCGCCGAGTTCGAGCGAACGCGAGAAGCTGTTCACGAGCACCTCGTCGTCGGCCATGATCGCGTTCTTGTACGCCATGAAGTGCTTGAAGCTCGACACGCCGTGCTCGCGCACGAGCGTACCCATGTCGCGATGCACGCTCTCGTCCCACCACGTCACGGCCACGTGGAAGCCGTAGTCAGCCGCCGCCTTCTCGGCCCAGCCGCGCCATTCGCGGAACGCGTCCATCAGCGGCTGCTTCGGGCTCGGGATCACGAAGTCGATGATGCTCGTCGTGCCGCCGGCGAGCCCGGCGGCCGTGCCCGAGTAGAAATCGTCGCTCGCGGTCGTGCCCATGAACGGCAGTTCCATGTGCGTATGCGGATCGATGCCGCCCGGCATCACGTACTGGTCGTGCGCGTCGACGACGCTCGCGCCGGCCGGCGCGTCGATCTGCTCGGCGATCTGGAGGATCGTGCCGCCGTCTTCAGGGTCCGCGCACAGAACGTCGGCGCGATAGGAGCGGTCCGCATCGACCACGGTGCCGCCGCGAATCAGGATTGCCATGGGGTTGCCTCCTCGTTGACTGTCGGGTGCCGCATCGCACGCATCAAGCGCATCGCGCGTGTCATGCGCTCGCGATCTGCGCGCGCTGTCCGGCGCGCCACTTCATCCAGGTGCCGTACACGCCCGACGCCAGCACGAGGCCGACGAACCACGCGTACGTGTAAAGCGTGTTGAAGAACGCCGGCACGTTCGGGAACGACGCCGGAAATGCCGTGTGCAGGAAGCCGGGCAGGTTCGGCAGCACGCCGACCGCGAGCGCGGCCAGCGCGGCCGGGTTCCAGCCGCGCGCGTAGCTGAAGCCGCCGCGTTCGTCGAACAGCGCGCGCGTGTCGAGCCGCGTGCCGCGAATCAGGAAGTAGTCGACCATCATGATCCCCGCCACGGGCCCGAGCAGCGCCGAATAGCCGACGAGCCAGGTGAAGATGTAGCCGTCCGTCGTCGCGAGGATCTTCCACGGCATCATCACGATCGCGATGGTCGCGGTAATCATCCCGCCGGTGCGGTACGAGATCGCCTTCGGCCACAGGCTCGAGAAATCGTAGGCCGGGCCGACGAGATTCGCGGCGAGGTTGCAGCACATCGTGTCGAGCGTGAGGATCACGAGCGCGATGCCCACGCCGATGCCCGTCATCCGGCTCGTCAGGTCGATCGGATCCCAGATCGCGTTGCCGTAGATCACGACGGTCGCGGACGTCACGACGACCGACACCACCGACAGCAGCGCCATCGGCAACGGCAGCCCGATCGACTGGCCGATCACCTGGTCGCGCTGCGAATGCGCGAAGCGCGTGAAATCGGGGATGTTCAGCGCGAGCGTCGCCCAGAAGCCGACCATCGCGGTCAGGCCCGGCCAGAAGGTCGCCCAGAACAGCCCGGCCTTCTTGCCGCCCGCCGCGAACTGCGACGGCGCCGACAGCATCGTGCCGAAGCCGCCCGCCTTCGACGTCGCCCACCACACGAGCGCCACGCACATCACGACCTTGATCGGCGCGGACCAGCTCTCGAGCCAGCGGATCGAATCGGTGCCGTGCCAGATGAAGTAGAGCTGCAGCGCCCAGAACACGAGAAAGCACGCGAGCTGCCCGAACCCGATGCCGATGACCGGCAGCGCGGCACCGTGCAGCGCGTTGCCGGTCAGGATGTTCAGCAGCGTATAGATCGCACTGCCGCCGAGCCAGGTCTGGATCCCGTACCAGCCGCACGCGACGATCGCGCGCAACAGCGCCGGCAGCTTCGCGCCCTGCGTGCCGAACGACGCACGCACGAGCACCGCGTATGGAATCCCGTGCTTCGCGCCCGCATGACCGATCAGCAGCATCGGCACGAGCACGATCAGGTTGCCAAGCAACACGGTCGCCACGGCCTGCCACGGCGACATGCCTTCCTGGATCAGCCCCGCCGCAAGCATGTACGACGCAATGTTCATCACCATCCCGACCCAGAGCGCCGCGAAGTGATACCACTTCCACGTGCGCTGCGCCGGCGTCGTCGGCGCGAGGTCGTCGTTGTACAGGCTGCCGCCCTGCGCCGCGGCGCCATCGGGATCGGCGGGATTCGCTGCGTGATTCATCGAACGTACTCCGCGAAAACGTCAGCGCCGGCACCATGCGTGCCGGCCCGGGTGGAACGAAAAGCGGCGGTGCGGGGCTCTCCCGCGCCGCCGGACGCCGGTCAGGCAGCCTTCTTCGCGTGCTTCTCGGGTGCCGCCGCCGCACCTGCACTCGCCCCCGCGTCCGCGCTCGCCGGATTGTTCGGATGCGTGGTCCAGTTCGCGTAGTCGCCCGAATCGACACGCTCCATCGTGATGCATTGCTCGACCGGACACACATGCATGCAAAGATTGCACCCGACGCATTCCGAGTCCACCACTTCGAAGTGACGCACGCCGTCCTTCGTCGCCGTGATCGCCTGGTGCGACGTGTCCTCGCACGCGATATGGCACAGCCCGCACTGGATGCAGCGGTCCTGGTCGATGCGCGCCTTGATGTCGTACTTCAGGTTCAGGTATTTCCAGTCGGTCACGTTCGGCACCGCGCGGCCGCGGATATCGTCGAGCGTCGCGTAACCCTTCTCGTCCATCCAGTTCGACAGGCCGTCGGCGAGGTCCGACACGATCCGGAATCCATAATGCATCGCCGCGGTGCACACCTGCACGCTGCCGGCGCCGAGCACCATGAACTCGGCGGCGTCGCGCCACGACGAGATGCCGCCGATGCCGGAGATCGGCAGGTTCGGCGTTTCCGGGTCGCGCGCGATCTCCGCGACCATGTTCAACGCGATCGGCTTGACCGCCGGGCCGCAATAGCCGCCGTGCGTACCCTTGCCGTCCACGGTCGGCATCGGCGCCATGTGGTCGAGATCGACCGCGACGATCGAGTTGATCGTGTTGATCAGCGACACGCCGTCCGCGCCGCCCTTGTACGCGGCGCGCGATCCCATCCGGATATCGCTGATGTTCGGCGTGAGCTTCACGAGGCACGGCAGCTTCGTGCCTTCCTTCACCCAGCGCGTGACCATCTCCACGTATTCGGGCACCTGCCCGACCGCCGCACCCATCCCGCGCTCGCTCATCCCGTGCGGACAGCCGAAGTTCAGCTCGACCGCGTCGGCGCCCGTATCCTCGACGAGCGGCAAGATCCATTTCCAGTCCCGCTCGTTGCACGGCACCATCAGCGACACGATCAGCGCGCGTTCCGGCCAGTCGCGCTTCACCTGCGCGATCTCTCTCAGGTTCACGTCGAGCGGACGGTCGGTGATCAGCTCGATATTGTTCAGCCCCGCGATGCGCTGGCCGTTCCACTGCACGGCGCCGTAGCGCGAACTGACGTTGACGACGTGCGGATCGAGCCCGAGCGTCTTCCACACGACACCGCCCCAGCCCGCCTCGAACGCGCGGTTCACGTTGTAGGCCTTGTCGGTCGGTGGCGCGGACGCCAGCCAGAAGGGATTCGGCGAAGTGATGCCCGCGATGGTGCAGCGAAGGTCGGCCATGTTCGGCTCCGTGAGAGTGGGGTCGTGTTCGTTGTGCTCGTGGTGGTATGTGATGCGCGCGGTGCGCTCACGCGGCCTTCGCGTCGCGTTGCGCGAGCGCCGCGTCGATCGACGCGGCCGCGCGCTTGCCGTCCTGCACGGCCTGCACCGTGAGGTCGATGCCGCCCGTCGCCGCGCAGTCGCCGCCGGCCCACACGTCGGGCCATGCGGTGCGCCCGTCCGCATCCACCGCGATACGCGTGGCGTCCGCCGTCAGCAGCGCGGCTGCGCCATCGTCCGGCACCAGCGTCTGGCCGATCGCCTTCAGCACCATGTCCGCGTCGACGGTGAAACGCTCGCCCGATGCCGCCTCGAACTCGACACCCGTCACCTGCCCGTTCACGCCCGCCATGCGCACGGGTTTCGCGTGCGTGACGAGCGTGACGCCGCTCTTCTGCGCGAATTCGCGCTCGGCCCACGTCGCGCTCATCGCGTCCACGCCACGCCGGTACACCATCGTCACGCGATCGGCGCCGAGCTTGCGGCTTTGCACCGCCGCATCGATGGCCGTATTGCCGCCGCCGATCACGACCACGCGCCGCCCGACCGGCACGTTCTCCAGCGCGTCGGCCTGCCGTACCTGCTCGATGAAGTCGACTGCGTTCATCACGCCGGCCAGTTGTTCGCCGTCGATCGCGAGCGCGCGCACGCCGGCGAGGCCCATCGCGAGAAACACCGCGTCGTGTTGCTCGCGCAGCGCGTCCAGCGTGATGTCGCGGCCAAGCGCGACGCCGGTCTGCAGCGTGATGCCGCCCACCGACAGCAGCCACTCGACTTCACGTTGCGCGAAATCGTCGACGGTCTTGTACGCGGCGATCCCGTACTCGTTGAGACCGCCGGCCTTCGGGCGTGCGTCGAACAGCGTGACGCGATGCCCGGCGAGCGCGAGCCGGTGCGCACACGCGAGCCCGGCCGGCCCCGCGCCGACCACCGCGACGTGGCGGCCCGTGTCGGGCGCGCGCGTGAAGCGCACCGCGCCGGTCGCCATCGCCCAGTCGGTCGCATGCCGCTGCAGCGCGCCGATCGCAACGGGCTGCGCATCCTGGTGGTTGCGCACGCATGCGCCTTCGCACAGGATCTCGGTCGGGCACACGCGTGCGCACATCCCGCCGAGCGGATTCGCCGACAGGATGTCGGTCGCGGCGCCCTTCAGGTTGCCGTTGCCGATCTTGCGAATGAAGCTCGGGATGTCGATCTGCGTCGGGCAGGCCTGCACGCACGGTGCGTCGTAGCAGTAGTGGCAGCGGCTGGCGGCGGCCGCCGCCGCGGTCGGATCGAGCAGCGGCGCGATATCGGCGAATTCGCACGAGAGTTGCGTGGACGACAGGCGATGCGCGGCGATATCGCCGGTTGGCTTGGTGGTCATACGCGTTCCTTCGACTGGGTGGAGACAAAGCCGTCCCCGCCGGCTGCGAATGCACAGTCGGGGCGGTCATCATTATCAGGAATGCTACGGTCAGGCGGTACGCAGCCTGCCGGCTGCTACGGTCCTTGCGTCATGAAGCCGGCTCGCATGCGCGCGACAGCATCGCGTGCAGCAGCACGTTCGCGCCGGCCTCGATCCATGCAGGCGTCGCGTCCTCGATCTCGTTGTGGCTGATCCCGTCGACACACGGCACGAACACCATCGACGTCGGCGCGACCTGGGCGAGATAACACGCATCGTGCCCCGCTCCCGATACGATGTCGCGATGCGAGTAGCCGAAGCGGTCGGCCGCACCGCGCACCGCTTCCACGCATGCGGAGTCGAACGCGACCGGCTTGTAATAGAAAATCTGCTCGAGCTGGGTCTCGAGCCCGATGTCGGCCGCGATGCGCGCCACACCGTCGCGCAATGCAGCATCCATCTTCGCGAGCACCGCGTCGTCCGGATGACGGAAATCGACGGTGAAGAACACGCGTCCGGGAATCACGTTGCGCGAGTTCGGGTAGACCTGCATCATGCCGACCGTCGCGCAGCCGAACGGCGCATGATCGAGGCCGATCCGGTTGACCAGATCGACCACGCGCGACGCACCGAGCAGCGCATCGCGCCGGCGCGGCATCGGCGTCGGCCCCGCATGCGCTTCCTGGCCGGTGAACGTGATCTCGTACCAGCGCTGCCCCTGCGCGTCGGTCACGACGCCGATCGTCTTGCACTCCGCTTCGAGTATCGGCCCCTGCTCGATATGCAGTTCGAACGCCGCGTGCAGCTTGCGCCCGCCGCACGGCACGTCGCCCGCGTAGCCGATGCGCGCCAGTTCCTCGCCGATCGTCTTGCCGTCCACGTCCTTGCGCGACAGCCCGTATTCGAGCGGGAAAACGCCCGCGAATACGCCGGATGCGACCATCGCGGGCGCGAAGCGCGAGCCTTCCTCGTTGGTCCAGATCACGACCTCGACCGGATGCTCGGTCTCGATGCCGTGATCGTTGAGACTGCGAATCACCTCGAGGCCGCCGAGCACGCCGTAGATGCCGTCGAAACGGCCACCCGTCGGCTGCGAATCCGCGTGCGAGCCGGTAACGACCGGCGCAGCATCGGCCACGCGGCCCGCGCGGCGCATGAACACGTTGCCCATCGTATCGACCGTCACCGTGCAGCCGGCGGCCTTCGCCCAGCCGACGATCAGGTCGCGGCCGGCCTTGTCGAGATCGGTCAGCGCGAGGCGGCACACGCCGCCCTTCGGCGTCGCGCCGATCTTCGCGACTTCCATCAGGCTGTCCCACAACCGCTTGCCGTCGACCTTGATCGACGTGTCGAAAGCTGCCCGCTTCACTGTTTCCGATACCGCGTTCATTCGTATCGCTCCTGTGGGGTCGGTGATGTCGTCAGCCCGGTCTGTGCCGGTGCGTGCAATACCTGTTTCGGGGCAATCCCGCCCATGCGCGGTGCATGTCCGGTCGTGCGCGAAGTTCGTCCGACGAATCGCCGGAACTGCCTTCCGCCGCTCGTCGAATCCTGTCCGATTGGACAGGTTTTAGACGATCAAAATGACCAAAGCAATGTCTTTCTTTCGTGGATCGATAGAGCGAGAAACGTGCCATCGCAACGCAGCATCGCTGCGGATGCGCCGTTTCCGCATGCGTGCGTTCGACGCGGATCAGCGGCTAGAATGAAGCCCAACGCGGCATGCCCGCCGCGCGAGGGTAACGATGAGACATGACGAGGCGGCAGCCGAAGCGACCGACAGCGACGAAACGTCCGCGCCTTTGCGGCGACGCAAGGCACACATCCGCGAGTCCAACGAAGCGCATCTGCTCGCGTGTGCGGAGGCCGTGTTCGCGGAGCGTGGGCTCGACGGCGCGAGCACCGCGATGATCGCGGAGCGCGCGGGCTTGCCGAAAGCCAACCTGCATTACTACTTCCCGACGAAGCTCGCGCTCTACCGCCGCGTGCTCGACGACCTGTTCGAGGACTGGCATCGCGCGGCCGGCACGTTCGAGGCCGGCGACGATCCAGTGGAAGCGATCGGCGGCTACGTGCGCGCGAAGATGAATCTGTCGCGACGGCGCCCGCTCGGCTCGAAGGTCTGGGCCAACGAGATCATCCATGGCGCGGAGCACATGCAGGACATCCTGTCGCAACGCGTGAAGCCGTGGTTCGACACGCGCGTGAAGGTGATCGACGGCTGGATCGCGCGCGGGCTGCTCGCGCCGATCGACGCGCACGCGCTGATGTACCTGATCTGGGCAACCACGCAGCACTACGCGGATTTCGATGCGCAGATCCGCGCGCTGAGCGGCAAGCGTGCGTTCACGCAGAAGGCATTCGACGAGCATACCGAGCAGGTCGTGCAGCTCGTGATTCGTGCGTGCGGGGCGGTGTCGCCGGAGGCGAAACGGTAGGCATTCTCACTAAGGCATGCACCGCGCGACGACCCGATTCATCGCGCCGCCGACACATGCATCTTCGCGGGGCGGACGGCTTCAGAACGGAACCATCTCCAGGACGTGGCTGCTGAACCAATCGGATTCGTTGTCGACGACCTCAAGCGAGTCACTCGGGACTGCGGGATCCAGTTCCAGTTGCAAGGCGAGCCGGCTGCCCGTCGCCGGCTTGCCCTGCTCCACCACGACGATGCCCTTGTTCGGATGCAGGCTGACTTTGGCGGCCTGCTCCGAAGGCTGCTGGCCGCCATGCTCCACACTGCCCAACGCAACGGGCCTGCCATCCAGGCTCGCATCGCCGGCCACTATGGAAAGAACGCCTCGCGAACCAAACCGGAACGCGCTGTGATCCAGCGTGTCTCCGCGCAGGAAAATCGCCATGCGAACCGGATCCTTGCAGACGACGTTCACGGCAATCAGGCGTTTTCCCAACGAGCGTCCTTGCGCCGATGCGGGCTGCCCCAGAATGGTCTGCCGGTACTGAGCGCCATAGTCCAGCTGCGCAGGCACCGTATGCAACTGACAATTGTCCGCCGCCGTATCCGCGGCCGCGGTGCCGGCCAGGCTCAATCCCGCGCACATTGCCCATGCACGCCAGCTGAAAAAAATCTGTTTTCCTAACATGTCTTCTATTGAGCCCAGGATCTCATTGGAGTGTGCAACGGGCATCGGCGCTTTCGAACAGATTGCCAGCAGTTGCTTGCTCGGGCAGCGCATACTGCAACCGGCACTGCCTGCCGTCCGGCAATGCCACCGTCAACGCATCCGTGCCGGCGCCGTCGTTGAGAAACATCTGCCCCTGCTCGAGCACCGTGCCGACATACTTCTGGCGGCCATCCAGCACATAGGCGCCGGCAGGCAGCAGGTTTCCCTCCGAGTCGCGCGCGTTGAGCATCACCCGACGCACGCGGGTGAGTTCGAAGTCGATCCGGTTCACCGACCCGCGCCCGGGGTCGACCTGGTGGAAGCCGTTGCCGATGTCGACGTTGCGCGGCAACGTGCTGGTCATCACCTCCACACGATTGCTGCTGTATGGGGAAAGACGCGGCACCACGGCACGCCCCCAGAGGTCGGTCCATACCGGCCCCTGCGGGGTGTTGATTTTCACGTTCGACACACCCGATGCCGACACGATGCCGAACGTGTCCTGCACCGGATAGGGCGAAAGCGTCACCCCGTTGGCGTGCAGCACCACGCCGCCCGAGGCCCCGCCGTAATACGAGCGAGCGCGCTTGCCGGTATCCGAAAACCCCAGGTTGACTTGAGCAATGCGCGACGTCGCGGCCGCTTGACCCGACACGGCATTGCTCCGGTCGCGCGTGTTGCGCTCCGCATTCAGCGAGTAATTCAGGCGATCGCCGACCCGTTCGTTGTAGTTGGCCCCGAAGCGCGTATAGCCGCTCGTGTTGCTGGCATAGGTGCGGACGCTGCGCTTGCCGAACGGGATGCTCAGCGATACGTAATAAGTGTTGTCGGGCCTGTCGTAGGCTCTGCTGCCGTAATACCGGGTGTCTCTGCGGGGGCTGAGGTCGCGCTCCACGTTCAGCGATACAGTGCCGAAGGCGAAGCTCTTGCCCCAGGAAAAGTTGAGCCGCTGGGTACGCTCCCCGTTCTGCTGGTTGGAGAATGCGTAGCCGAACGTCAAGCCGCCCAGCCTGAAATCGGACCAGGCCAGGGTCGCGGTATGCCGGCTCCGGAAGCGCGATGCGGCGAACCCGGGCTGGCCGGCATCCACGGTGAAATCGTCCAGCGTGCGATAGCCGTTGCTCTGGTACGCACTGCTGAAACTCATGGTCAGGTTCTCGTGCAAACCGCCGAAAATGCCCGAGACCTCGATCTGCGTGCCCGGCTTCCTGGCCTGCAGTGACGCGCGCTGCTGCAGCTTGACGCTGCTCGACCGCGACACGCGCATATCCACGCCCCAACTGGCGGCCTGGTATCCGGGAGCGAACAGCGCTGCGGCGCTGAGGTTGTTGCGCTTGCCCAGCGTCCAGCTGCCGCTCGCGCTCGCCACCCACGGGTTACGAGCCTTGTTGCCGTCGAGATTGCGGCTCTTGCCGAACGCGAAAGCGTAGCCCGGCCGCTGTCCGAGCGCCCCCGCGCTGATCGACGCGGCGGGCACGACGAAGCTGCGCCGCGCGCCGTCGGATTCGATGACGGTCACCTCCAGGTCGGTGCTGTTGTTGAGCAGCGGCAGGTCGGTGAGCGAAAACGGGCCGACCGGCACGACGGTGGTATAGATCAACCCGCCCGCCTGGCGCACCTCGACGCGCGCCTGCGATTGCGCCACGCCCTCGACCATGACGACGTTACGCTCCTGCTTGCCCAGCGCCGCATCGGGAAACACCTGGATGCCGGTCAGCGGCGCGCCGGTCAGCACCGAGTTGGCGATGTTGATCTGTCCGGCCTGCAGCGTGGCGCCCCATCGCAGCCAGGTTCGCTGGCCGTACGCGTAGAGGTGTCGGCTCTGGAATCCTGAATTGTCCTGGCGCTGCGAATAGGCGCGGCTGCGCAAGATCCAGTCGCCGGCATTCACGCCGAGTTCGGAATTGAGCGACAGGAAGTTCGAGCCCGGCATGCCGCTCGCTTCGCTGCGCATGGTCATCAACTCGTAGTTGAACAGCGCCGCATTGCCGCCCCGGCTATAGCCGGAGAAATCGGCCACCACCGGACGAAGCGCCGTGGTCGGCACGACGAGCCGCACTTCTTCCCGCCCCGGCTTGAGCGCCACGTCCGTACCGGGGAAAGCCCGCGCGAAGTCGTAGCAGGTGTCGGGGCCGGCATCGCCATCCACCGCGTATTTCGCGTCGGGCACCACCAAGCCGGCTGCGTCCAGAAAAGTCCGGTCGAAACACGGCGCGCCGTCGTCGTCGAAGCGCGTATTGATCCGCCCACGCCGAATGTCGTTGACGTAGACAACGACGCGGCTGCGGCCAGGCCGATAACGCGGCGCGGCGCGGAAATAATCGGCGATCTGCGGATCCAGCCCGCGCTGCTGCAGGATGCTCGTGTCGAAGTTGAAGGTCGCATCGACGGACGCCGGATCGGACGTGGCTGGTGCGGCCGTCGCTTGCGCGGCCGATGCCGCGTCAGGCGGCGTGGCCGCCTGCGCATACGCCCGCGGCGGATAGGCACCGGCCAGCAGCATCAACAGCGATGCGGCCGTCCCGTTGCGATACACGTTCGATTCGCGTTGGCGCCGTACTCGGCGCGTGGCACGGTCGAGCCGCATTACGGTTGCGTCGCTGCGTTGACGAGCGGGGCGTCGTAGGTGTCGACCTCGTAGCCGTAGATCGTCGCGGGCGACAGTTTGACGCCGGTTGCCCGTACGCCAGCTCCTTTCGGCAACGAGACTTCCACGGTGCTTTCGGGCAGCACATAGGTCTTACCCAGATCCACCGCTGTCTTCTCCGGCAGGAGTTGCACACCTTGCCCCAGACGCACCACATACGGGCTGTCGTTGCGCACGCGCAGCTTGCCGTCCGCGACCGACCACTGCAGCAGCGTCCAGGGCGAGGTGTGCTTCGCGAGCTTGGCCGGATGAACGATCAGCGGCAGGTTCTGGCGAACCGTCATGCTGATACGCGCCCTGCCGTCCGGGCCTTTGGGCGGAATGCCCTCAAACGTCACGCGCTTGAGCCGCTGCACTTTCAGCGGTGCCGGGCTTTGCAGCAGAAAACGCACCAGCTGGGTGTCCTGACCTTCCACCCGGCTCACCGGCGGCACCGCCACGACCAGCAATTCCTGGTCTTCCGGCGTGTTCTGTATGGTCGTATGCAGCAGCAGCGGAATCGACTCCGTGTTCTTCACGTTCATGGTGGCTTCGCCGTCCGATTCGTTCAGGATCACCACGGAAGATTCGGGCAGGACGCCCGAGGCCTGTGCAACGGCCGGCATGCTCAGGCATGTCGGCAGTCCAACAGTCAGAACGGCCTTCGCCACTGCGTACCGGCACGACGAGAAAGACTGGGGACGGGAAACAGGCCATGACGGAAAATGCCGGGAACGGTTAAACATAATTAGTAATCCAACGCAAATGGATTTAATAAATAGGAAGGGCCGTTACGCTTGGAACGGCGAGGAAATTCGAGGAGGCGGCGGTGGGATCGATCGCTGCGTCGGCCTGGTGGCAGACGCCAGGCGCGATATTCGTGACGAGTAGGTGTTACAGGTAGAACAGCTCCAACGTGGCGGAACCGTCGATCTCGAGTTCGTCGGTGAACGCGATATCGTCCCTGAAGTAGAACCGGAACCCCAACCCGCTCCCCAGTGTCTTGAACGCCACCGGCTCCGTCTGCGGCCCCTCCACGTCCCACGCAACGGTATAGCCGGGGTCCAAGCCGACGTCGCCACTACCCTTCTCTCCCCAAGTAGTCTCCCCCTTGCTGCGCCGAATCATGCGGACGAACCTCCCATCGGCGTTGTGGGCGTCCGAAACAAAGCCGCTAATGACGTAGTAACCGATGTCCGGATCACCCAGGCCGAATGCGTATACATGCACTCCAGACGGTTGCGCACCGGCGCGATTGTCGATCACGTCGATCCCGACTTTGGTCGGGTGCTGGCAGTTAATCAGCAACGGCATGTCGCGATAAATCTGCTGATAGCCAGCGATAAAATCCTTGCGCGATAAATTACCCAGATCGATGACGCCTCCATTTCCCAACGCTATGCTGCAAGCCCCGCGCGTTCGGATCTGACCGTTGACGCTGAGCTCGGCAGCCGATGTCACGCCCGCGCTCGACAACGTGCCGGCCAGCACGAAAAAAACAAACAACTGCTTCAGGCTCATCTGAATATTTCTCGCACGCTGAACCGCACGGACAAACACATATCGGGGCGGCACGCGTACCGTCGGATAACCCCGTTCCAACGCCACTGACAGCCACGCTCATTCCCAACGCACCCCGATCCGATTTTCGTCGTTGAGCTGCCTGCGAAAATGAGCGTTCGAGAAACAATACGCCGAACGTCAGCCGTCAGCCGCCCGGGCCCGCTCCGATCGCGCCTTTTTACAGATAGGTCAGATCGAGGGTCGCCGAACCATCCAGATCGACATTGCCACTGGAAAGATCCAATTCCGACAATTTATTGATCGTCGGGGTCGCAACTAGATGGATTGCGATGGACTTGTATGCGCCGGGCGTCAAGCTGCCCGAATCCGCAAACGATTTGCGCGCGCTGCCTTTCGCCATCAGCCCCACCTCGTCGGAAGCCCACGTGTTGGATCCAGCCGGTGCGGCCAAGACATTTTCCTTCCCGGCGACGCCGTCGAGCTCGACTATGCCAATACCCAACGTGTAGTAGCCGACCTTCCCCTTGCCCAGGCCGAACTCGGAGTCTTCGCCCGAGCCGCCGGCGGCCGTACCCGAACGGTTGTCCCGCACGCTCAATGCGACCTTGGTGGCCGAATTACAGGTGACGGCCACGGTCTGCAACTTAGCGTCGAATTGCGTCGTCTTATTCTGGTGAAGATTTTCCGATGCGATGGTGCCGAAATCATAGACGCCGCCGTTGCTGATCGTGAGGTTGCACGCAGCATCGGGCACGATCTTGCCGGCAACCTTGACCTCCGCTGACGTGTCCGCCTGCGCATGACCGGCAACGACAAACGCGCCAGCAACCAGCCCCAGTCCTGCGAGTTTCTTCTTCATCGCGTTATTCCAATAAAAACGAACCAAAAAATGAAGGCCCGCATCAAGCGTTGCACGTGCCGATATCGGGCAAACCGTTACGCCACCATGCGGATACATCGAACTCCCCGGCCCTGTTATCTCCAATCCCACTTTACCGCCCACGGTTTGAAACATTTCATTCTCGAACACAATTAGCCTATAAGCAGCCTATTCCCTGAAAGAGAAAGCTATGAAACGAGAGGTACGCTACAGATATACGAGTTCCAGGGTCGCGGAACCGGCGATCTCCATTTCGTCGGTGAACGCAATGTCTTTGCCCTTGAAATAGACAGTGATCTTCAGCATGTCTTGCATCCACGTGCCCGCCACCGGGTCCGAACCGAGTCCAATTCCCCACGAATAGACATTCCCGCGACCCACCGACCAGCCGCCCCAAGAAGGCGTGTGCCAATTGTCGGCATAGGAACGGCGAAGCGATGTAGCTCGTTTCCCGTTGACTGCGCGGTAGTCATCGACACTGAGCACCATGGAGTACGAACCAATGTCAGGATTGCTCAGAGCAAATGTCTGCTCGCCCTGATCGACTGCACTGAAGTTGTCGGTCAGCACGAACCCGACCTTGGTCGGGCGCGGGCAGCTCACCTGAAACGGCAAGCGCTTAAGCTTATAGTAAGGCGCATCAGGAAAATTCCCTTTCGACAGATTGCCGATGTCGACGATGCCACCGTTTTCCAGCGTCAAGTCGCACGCGCCGACCGATCGGATTTGCCCCTTGAAACTAAGGTCGACCTGGCCATTGAATTTAAGATCCGCTGCCGACGCCACGCCCGCACTCGTCAACGTGCAGGCCAGCGCGGAAAGAACACACCACTGCTTCAAGCTCATCTGAATATCCCTCTCATTTGGAACGGCATGGGTACGCCGTCCACCTGCCGGATTACCATGCGAATCGTTCGTCACTATGCGCGTCGCGTCGACGATCCGATTCCCCCCATCCCGACGTGCATCTCTCGAAAGCGCGATCACCCGACGCTCGCAGTCACACGACTTCTGGCATCCATGCATTGACGCCGCTACGCCGATTTCAGCCCCCCGACGAGCAGCGGCAATACAGGCCCGATGTCTCATCACGCACGCATCGGTCGAAAGCAAGCGCTCGAGAAGAATGGGCCCGAACGTCAGCCGTCGCAGCCGTCCGACGCCCCGCCCCACTCCGGATCGCACCTTTTTACAGATAGGTCAGTTCGACAGTCGCCGAGCCATCCAGATCGACACTGCCGCCGGAAAGATCCAGCTCCGACAATTTGTTGATCGTCGGGGTCACGGTCAGATTGGCCGTTACGGTCTTGTATGCGCCGGGCGTCACGTCGCCCGAGTTCGCGAACGATTTGCGCGCGCTGCCCTTCGTCATCAGCCCCGCCTCGTCGGAAGCCCATGCGTTGGATCCGGCCGGAGCGGCCACGATATCCACACCGTTGCTGTCGCCGGTGGCACCGCCCAGACTCAGCGTGTAGTAACCGGCCTTCCCGTTGCCCAGACCGAACTCGGCAGCGTCGCCCGTGCCGCCGGCGACCGTGCCCGAACGATTGTCCCGCACGTTCAACGCGACCTTGGCGGCCGCATTGCAGGAGATGGACACGGTCTGAAGCTTGCCGGGGAGTTGCGTCGTCTTATCCCGGTGAAGATTTTCCGACGCGATGGAGCCGAAATCATAGACACCGCCGTTGCCGATCGTGAGGTTGCACGCATCGGGCATGATCTTGCCGGTGATCTTGATCTCCGCAGAAGTTTCCGCCTGCACTTGACCGGCAACGACCAACACACCGGCAACGAGCCCCAATCCCGCGAGTTTCTTCTTCATCGTCTTACTCCCTTACTCCAATAAAAAACGAACCGAAAAATGATGGCCTGCACCAAACGTGCTAACACCGGGCAAACCGTTGCGCCACCACGCGGACAAATTTACTGCCCGGGGCCAAACCAGGTCATTGGGAAGAATCTGTTTTTCACCGAGAAATATCTGACCGACCACTCAGCCCATTCGCCCTCAATCCGCATTCAAGTATGGTTAGCGGCACATTCGCCCGAACGACCTCCCGATGCCGCGCACAGTGCCTTCTGGAAAACCGGTTCCAGCCCGAAACGGCATCAACCGAAAACCGAAACGGCTGCGAGGTTATGGATGGTTTGTTTGGCTAAATAAAGATCAATTGAGCAGAGGGTCCCGTGAATCCTCGTATTGTGGTCGTGGACGACCATCCGCTGATTCGAATGGCGGTGCGAGCAATTTTGGAGCGCGACGGTTATGAAGTCGTCGCAGAGTGTCATACCGGGGTGGACGGTGTTCAGGCCGCTCGCACGCTTGAGCCCGACTTGGTGATCCTCGACCTGGTCATTCCCGGTCTGGACGGTTTCTCGGTCATGGAGCGCCTGCGCAGCGCCAAGCTCGCCTCCAGCATCCTGGTGCTCACCTCCGGCGACACGCGCAATTACGCGATGCGTTGCCTGCAAGCCGGTGCGTCCGGCTTTGTCTGCAAGGACGGCGGGCTGAACGAAGTCTCCGAAGCCGTGAAAGCGGTGCTTGCCGGCTATTCGTACTTCCCGCGAGTGGTCACCGACATGCTTCGCGAAAACCTGCAGGAGATCGCAACAAACGAAGGTAGAGCCCCCGTCGCGGAGCTCGATGGACTCACCGACCGGGAGATGACGATCCTCGGCCTGCTCGTCAGGGGAATGAACAACCAGGAAATCGGGCGCACGCTGATGCTCAGTCACAAGACTGTGAGCACCTATAAGATGCGTCTCATGAGCAAACTCAATGCCCCGAATATGGTCGAGCTTGTGAAGGTCGCGCAACGCAACGGCATAGCGATGTCCTAATCGCTTTCGGACCAGCCGCTTGGCCGACACGCGCGGGAAAGCGAGCGAAGGCTCGATTACGCGCGAACTGCTCGCGCCGAGCGACACGCGTGTGCCGGCGTATCAGCGATCCGCCGAATAATCCGCCGAATAAAAACGGGCGACGGGTGGTGCGCAGGGGCTCCCCGCGCACCACCCGTCGCCCCACTTCGCAGCGCGCGTGCGAAACGTTACGCGATCCGCTCGATCGCGATGGCCGTCGCCTCGCCGCCGCCGATGCACAGCGATGCGATGCCGCGCTTCAGGCCATACGTTTCGAGCGCGGCCAGCAGCGTCACCATCACGCGCGCACCCGACGCACCGATCGGATGGCCGAGCGCGCACGCGCCGCCGTGCACGTTGACCTTCTCGTGCGGCAGGTCGAGATCGCGCATCGCGGCCATCGGTACCACCGCGAACGCTTCGTTGATCTCGAACAGGTCGACGTCGCGCAGGTTCCAGCCGGTTTTCTCCGACAGCTTGCGCAGTGCGCCGATCGGCGCGGTCGCGAACAGGCCCGGCTTGTCCGCGT
This sequence comes from Burkholderia sp. ZZQ-2, assembly GCF_050768715.1. Taxonomy (NCBI): domain Bacteria; kingdom Pseudomonadati; phylum Pseudomonadota; class Betaproteobacteria; order Burkholderiales; family Burkholderiaceae; genus Burkholderia; species Burkholderia sp. ZZQ-2. The sequence goes on from NZ_LDVA01000128.1 coordinate 24,701, forward strand.
AGGTCGAATGCCCGACGATCACGGCCTTCGGCGTGAGGCCCAGGCGCTCGGCTTCCGAGCGACGCATCATCACGAGCGCGGCCGCGCCGTCCGAGATCGACGACGCATTGGCGGCCGTCACCGTGCCGCCGTCGCGGAAGGCCGGCTTCAGCGTCGGGATCTTGTCGAGTTTCGCCTTGCCCGGCTGTTCGTCGATTGACACGACAGTTTCGGACTTGCCGGCCTTCACGGTCACCGGCGCGATCTCCGACACGAAATGCCCTTCGGCGATCGCGCGTTGCGCGCGCGTCAGCGACGCGATCGCGAACGCATCCTGTGCGTCGCGCGTGAACTGGTACGCCTGCGCACAATCCTCCGCGAACGTGCCCATCAGGCGGCCCTTCTCGTACGCGTCCTCGAGCCCGTCGAGGAACATGTGGTCGAGCACCTGCCCGTGACCCATCCTCATCCCCGCGCGCGCCTTCGGCAGCAGGTACGGCGCGTTCGTCATGCTCTCCATCCCGCCCGCGACGGCGACACCCGCCGAGCCCGCCAGCAACAGGTCGTGCGCGAACATCGCAGCCTTCATCCCCGAGCCGCACATCTTGTTGACCGTGGTCGCGCCTGCCCCGAGCGGCAGTCCGGCCTTCAGCGCGGCCTGCCGGGCCGGCGCCTGGCCCTGGCCCGCCGGCAGCACGCAGCCGAACACGATTTCATCGATACGCTCGGCCGGCACGTTCGCGCGCTCGAGCGCCGCGCGAATCGCCACCGCGCCGAGATCGCTCGCGCTGGCTGCCGCCAGGTCGCCCTGAAAACCACCCATCGGCGTACGCGCCGTGCCAACGATTACGATCGGATCCTGAGTCGTCATGATTCGCTTCCTCCAGTGTCAGCGCGGTGCCATGCGCAACGCGCCATCGAGACGGATGACTTCGCCGTTCAGCATCGTGTTTTCGGCGATGTGGCGCACCAGCGCCGCAAATTCTTCCGGGCGGCCGAGCCGCGGCGGGAACGGCACGCTCTTGCCGAGCGCGTCCTGCACGTCCTGCGGCATGCCTGCCATCATCGGCGTCGCGAAGATGCCCGGCGCGACCGTCACCACGCGAATGCCGAACCGCGCGAGCTCGCGCGCGATCGGCAGCGTCATGCCCGCGACACCGCTCTTCGATGCCGCATACGCGGCCTGCCCGATCTGCCCGTCGAACGCCGCGACCGATGCGGTGTTGACGATCACGCCGCGCTCGCCTTCCGCATTGGCGTCCTGCTTCGACATCGCTTCGGCGGCCAGCCGGATCATGTTGAACGTTCCGACCAGATTGATCGATACCGCGCGCGCGAAGCGGTCGAGCGAATGCGGACCCTCGCGGCCCACCACCTTCTCGCCCGGCGCGACGCCCGCGCAGTTGACGAGTGCGTCGATGCGGCCGAACGCGTCACGCGCGGCGGCGACGGCCGCCTGGCCGTCGGCTTCGCTCGTCACGTCGGTCTTCACGAAGCGTGCAGCCTCGCCGAGCGCGTGCGCGAGGCCCGCACCGGCCTCTTCGTTGACGTCCAGCAGCACGGCGTTGCCGCCTTCTGCGACCACCATGCGCGCCACCGCGGCGCCGAGGCCCGACCCGGCGCCCGTGATCAGAAAAACGCGATCCTTGATATCCATTCGCAATCCGTACAGTGTGTGTTCAGGGTTGAGCGGCCTTGTCGGCTTCCATCTTGCGCAACACGAAGCGCTGGATCTTGCCGCTCGGGGTTTTGGGCAGCGCATCGACGAAGTCGATCGCGCGGGGATAGGCGTGAGCGGACAGCCGCCGCTTCACGTGCTGGCTCAGTTCCTCGGCCAGTGCCGGCGTGCCGTCGAAGTCGTTCGACAGCACGACGAACGCCTTGACGATCTCCGTGCGCTCCGCATCGGGCACGCCGATGACGGCGGCCTCGCTCACGGCCGGATGCTCGATCAGCGCGCTTTCCACGTCGAACGGGCCGATCCGGTAGCCGGACGACGTGATCACGTCGTCCGCGCGGCCGATGAAGCTCACGGTGCCGTCCGGCTCCAGCTCGACGTTGTCGCCGGTCCGGTAATAGCCGCCCGCGATCGCCGGCGTGTCCTGTTGCCAGTAGCCATGGAACCACAGCAGCGGCGAGCGCGCGATGTCGATTGCGAGGTTGCCGGGCTCGCCGGGGCCGAGTTCGCGGCTCGCTTCGTCGAGTACCGCGACGCGGTAGCCGGGCATCGCGAAGCCGGCCGAACCGGCGTGGACGGCATGCGCGAGGCCGTGGTGGTTGTTCACGACCATCCCGAGTTCAGTCTGGCCGTAGTGATCGTAGATCGGCGCGCCGAGCGCCGCGTCGAACCAGCGCACGACTTCCGGATTCAGCGGCTCGCCCGCGCTGCTGACCACGCGCAGCTTGCCCTTCAGCCGCGCCGCCGCTTCCGTCCCGGCCGCCATCAGCATCCGGAACGCAGTCGGCGAGCCGGCGAGGCTCGTGATCCCGAGCCGTTCGATCACGTCGTACGTGCTGTCGACCGTGAAGCTGCCCTCGTAGAGCGTCGTCGCGTGGCCGAGCATCAGCGGGCCCGTGATCGCGTAATAGAGCCCGTATGCCCAACCCGGATCGGCGATGTTCCAGAACCGGTCGCCCGCACGCAGGTCGACCGCTTCGCGCATGTACGCGCCGAACGCGAGCAGCGCGCGCAGCGGAACCGGCACGCCCTTCGGCAAACCCGTCGTGCCCGACGTCGACATCATCATGAACAGGTCGGACCCCTTGCGCAGCACCGGTTCGAACGAGTCGGACCGCGCATCGAGCGCCGCACGGAAATCGATGTCGTTTTCCGGCAGCGTCTCGCCCGGCTCGCGCACCGTCGCAACGGTCGGGCAAGCGGCAATCTCGTCGAGCTTCGCGCGATTCGCGACGTTGGTCACGACCAGGCGCGCGTCGCTCATGCGCAGCCGGTGCTCGATCGCCTTCGGGCCGAACGCGGTGAACAGCGGCTGGTAGACGGCGCCCGCGCGCCACGTGCCGAGGATCGTCGCGACGAGTTCGGGCGTGCGCGGCAACAGGCCCGCCACCACGTCGCCCGGCTTCACGCCCTGCGCGACCAGCAGGTTCGCGACGCGTGCCGACAGCGCCTTCATCTGCGCAAACGTGTAGCGGCGGTGCTGCCCGCCGGCGTCGATCCAGTCGAGCGCGATCGCGTCCGCGGAGGCGTGCCGGTCGCAGCATTCCACGCACGCGTTCAGGCCGCGCTCCAGGTCGCCGTGCAATTGCTGCGCGGCGGTCTCGATACTGAATCGGGCCACGGCGTCGGCGTAGGCCGGCACCGCCCGGGCGGTAGCTCCATCAGGCATGCGTGTCTCCTGTGCGTTATGGCCCCCGGCGAGCCAGGGGCGCGACGGGGATAGCTCGATAGTAGACAGCCCCCACATTGCAATCAATGACAAACGGAATCTAGAATCGTGATCGCTTTTGCCATGTCGGGAGGATGCAGGAAAATGGGGCCGCAGATGATTTCGCCGGATTTCGTCGACGACGCGCTCGCGTGCCTGCGCCGGCAACGCATCGCGACGGCGCCCGTGCTGCGCGCCGCCGGCCTGCCGGCCGCCGTGCGCGAGCCCGTCACGCCGCAGCAGTACGGCAGGCTGTGGCTCGCGATCGCCGGCGCCCTCGACGACGAATTCTTCGGGCTCGCCGCGCGCCCGATGCGGCACGGCAGCTTCACGCTGCTCTGCCACGCGGTGCTGCACGCCGGCACGCTCGACAAGGCGCTGCGGCGCGCGCTGCAGTTCCTGCGCGTGGTGCTGGACGAGCCGCACGGCGAGCTCGTCGTGGCCGACGGGCAGGCGCAGATCGTGCTGACGCAGACGGGTGCGCCCTACCCAGCGTTCGCGTACCGGACGTTCTGGCTGATCCTCCTGGGCGTCGCATGCTGGCTGATCGGCCGGCGCATCCCGCTGCAACGCATCGACTTCGCGTGCCCCAGCCCCGACCAGCGCAGCGACTATCACCAGTTCTTCGGCGTGCCCGTGCATTTCGACCGGCCCGACAGCCGGCTCGCATTCAACGCCGCCTACCTCGCGCTGCCGACGATCCGCTCCGAGCAGGCGCTGAAGACCTTCCTGCGCGGCGCGCCCGGCAACCTGCTCGTGCGCTACCGGCACGATACGGGCTGGGTCGCGAAAACGCGCGCGCAGCTGAAAATGCTGCCGGCCGCCGAGTGGCCCGACTTCGATACGCTGGCCGTGCGCGTCGGCACGACGCCCGCGACGCTGCGGCGGCGTCTGCGCAGCGAAGGGCAAAGCTTCGCGGCAATCAAGGACGAGTTGCGCGGCGCGCTCGCCCAGTCGCTGCTGCGCGGGCATACGCTCAGCGTCGCGGAGATCGCGGTCGAGCTCGGCTTCACCGAGCCGAGCGCGTTTCATCGCGCGTTCCGGAAATGGACGGGCACGAGCCCCGGCGCGTTCCGTCGGGACGTGCATGCGGCCGAGGCGGAACCGGGAAGTGCGAGCGGATGACGCGGCGGGCGGTCGTCGACAGGCGTGCTGGGCCGACATGGAAACGCTCACTCGACGCTGATACGATGCGACCTGCCGGCTGCCGTTCGTTGTCGATGGTTGTCGGCAAGCGACGGCGAATACACGACTCACCACTACCGCTCCCGCTCCTATGCAAGCCACCGATTTTTCCGACACTGAACTGGCTGAACTGCGCGCGCACGGCATCGTGCTGTTTGCCGACCGCGTGATCTTCGACGCTCAGCCGCCGATGCCGGCCGACCAGATCGCGGCCGTGCAGGCCCGCTGTCACGGCGACCTTCCGCCCGCACTGCTCGAGCTGTGGTGCACGACGGCCGGCGGCAGCCTCGACTACGACCTGACGCTGGAGATGAACGGACACATCGAAGCCATCAGCTGGGGGGAGCTGTTCTACAACGGCAGCAACGGCTACCGCGACCTGGAAGGCTGGATCGACCACGAACTCGAACTGGCCGAGGAAGCCGCCGACGAGCATTCACGCCCGTGGAGCGGCAGGCTCGACGTGTTGCCGTTCGGCGGATTCGAGTACTGCGACCGCATCTACATCGTGACGGACCCCGATGCGAAGGATCGCGGCCACGTGCTCGCGTGGAAACAGGGGCTGCCGCCCGCGTGGCGCGGCGCGATGCACGAGGACGGCCTCGCGACGGTCGCGCCGGACCTGTACGCGGCATTCGGCGCCCTGCAGCTCAATGCGGACCCGCTGGAACCCGGCAACGAAAACGGCACCGGCGCGACGTTGCTCGACTATATCGACGAGCGCCAGGCCGAGCATGGCTTGTCGGCATCGCTGGGAGACAAAGTGATCGCGTTCTATCGCCGGGCCGTGATCGACTGGCGCACACCGCTCGCCGACGGCACGCTCGCCGCCCAACCGGCGCTCGCGCGCCACGCGTTGCGACATGCGATCGACCACGACGACGCAGCGCTCACCGTGCAACTGGTACCGCTCATCGCGAATCTCGGCGCGGCACTCGCCGGCAGTTCGAACCCGGCCGACTATGCGCTGCGGCGACAGAAATTTGCCGCCGCGAGCGCATTGCTCGAATCCGGCGCACCGGTCGCGCCGGATTCGCTGGAGTCCGTGTCCGGCATGGTGCCGCCCGCACTGATTCGCGCGCTGCTCGACGCCGGCGTGCAGCCGGATGCCGACGCGATGGCGCGCTGCGTCGCCGCCGGCGGCACCGACAGCGCGCGCCTGATCGGCGCCGCACTGTCGGCTCAAGGCGTCGATGCGGCGTCTGCCTGCCGTTCGGCGATCGCGACGCTGCTGCACGAACTCGAGACCGACATCGCCCGGGTCCGCGCCGGCAAGCTCCACCACCATCTCGGCCTCGACGGGCTCGAAGCCCACGCCGAGCGCCTGCGGACATTCAGGCCGTGACGTGACGCTCACTCAGCGGGAAACGCCGTCGACGCGCACGGCGATATCCCGCAGCGGCCGCGAGAACAGTTTGCAGCCTGCGTAGTAGACGAGCGACGTCAGCGACAAGCCGACGATCCACGACACGTCCGCACCGCCGAGCCGGCTCGCCAGTTCGCCGGTATAGAGATCGGTCGCCATGAACGGCGCCTGCGCGACGATGCCGATGAAATACGAGCCGACGGCGATCGTGTTGAAGCGTCCGTAGATGCCGCCGTCCTGCCGGAAGAACGAATCGACGTCGTACTCGCCGTGACAGACGAGGTAGTAGTCGACGAGGTTGATCGCGGTCCACGGCACGAGCACGTACAGCAGCAGCAGGATGAAGTTCGTGTAGCCGGCGAGGAAATTGTCCTGCCCGAACAACGCGATCGCGAGCGCAATCGCGCACAGGACGATCGCGGTGATCGCCCGCGCACGCGCCTTGCCCGACCACGACGGAAAGAGCGTCTGCAGCACCGTGATGGCCGACAGCGCGCCGCAATACAGCTCCATCGCATTGCTGGCCGCGATGCCGAACGACAGCACGACGATCACGAGTACGCTGATCCCTTGCGTGAGGCCCGTGAGGCCGCTCACGACATTGCCGTCGGGCGTCGCAAGGCCCACCAGGCAGCCGAGCAGCATCGGGAAGAACGAACCGAGCACGCAGCCCCAGTAACTCGACCAGAACGCCGTGCGCGGCCCGGTATCGGGCGGCAGGTAGCGGGAATAGTCCGACACGTAAGGCGCATAGGCGATCTGCCACAGCGCGGCGACCGACATCGCGCCCAGGAAGCCGGACAGGTTCAGCGAATGCTTCGAGAAGGTATCGGCGGGCAATCCATGCACGAAAATGATCCAGACGAACGCCAGCACGAGTACGCTGCCCGAGCACCAGCTCAGCATTCGCGAATACGCGTGGATCAGCTTGTAGCCATAGATCGACCCGAGCAGGCTGATCAGGCCGATCGTCACGACGCCCGCATCGAGCGGAATACCGGCGTCCAGGCTGTGCAGCGCCTGCCCGCCGAACACGCAGTTCGATGCGAAGAAGCCGACGTACATCACGACGACCAGCGCGACCACCAGCAGCGCGCCGAACGACCCGAACTGCCCGCGGGTCTGGATCATCTGCGGCACGCCAAGCTGCGGCCCCTGCGCGGAATGCAGCGCCATGAAGACCGCGCCGATCAGGCTGCCGACGAGCGTGGCGAGCGCCGCCCACCAGAACGGCTGCTTGAACACCGTGGTCGCGAGCGATCCGGTGACGATCGTCAGCATCATGATGTTCGATCCGAACCAGATCGTGAACAGGTCCTTCGCGCTGCCATGGCGCTCGGTCAGCGGAATCGGCTGGATGGTGCTTTCCTCGAGATGAGCAATGGACTCGCCCTGACTCATTTCGTCTCCTTGTTTATGTTGTGGTGTTCGCGGGTTCGGCGGCTGGAGGGTGGCCCGGAATGCCAGGTGCACGTGAAGCGCGGGTTCTGCGACGAACTCATTCTTCTTATTTGCATTCCTGATCAATAGGCGGTCGATAACGCATCGCTTTACATGACTGCCGCCTGCGGCACTCCGTTCTCAACGCGTCGGCCAGCCGCTCCTGTAGATGAGCGAATCCGGCCCGCGTTCGGAGCGGAACCCGTGGTTCGGTGCGCTTCCGCCCGTCTGTTGCCGGACGGAAGCGTGTCGCTCGACAGTCAGCAGTCGATCCCGAGCACTTCCCGCGCGGTGGCATCCACGGCCTTGCGCATCGTGTCGACCAGTTCATCGATTTGCGCGTGATCGATCACCAGCGGCGGCGCAACGATCAGGCGGCCATTCGTCGAACGCACGATCGCGCCGAGTTCGAACCCGACCGTCCGGCTGTGCCAGGTCAGGTCCGCCTCGTTCGCAAAGCGCTCGCGCGTCGCCTTGTTCTTCACGAACTGGATCGCGCCGACCGCGCCCACGCCCTGAATCTCGCCGACGAGCGGATGGCCGTCGAACGCATCGCGCAGCGCCTTCTGCAGATACGGTCCCGTGTCCGTCTTTGTCCGTTCGACGAGGCCTTCGCGCTCGAGCACGTCGAGGTTGGCCAGCGCGACGGCGGCCGCGACCGGGTGCCCCGAATAGGTCAGCCCGTGCGCATAGACGCCGCCCTTGTCGACCAGCGCATCGCCCACGCGCCGGCTCATGATCAGCCCGCCCATCGGCACGTAGCCCGAGGTCAGCCCCTTGGCCACGCAGATCAGGTCAGGTTCGAAGCCGAAGTGGCGGTGCGCGAACCACTCGCCGGTACGGCCGAAGCCGCCGATCACTTCGTCCGCGCAGAGCAGCACGTCGTATTGACGGCAGATGCGCTCGATCTCCTGCCAGTAGCCGTCCGGCGGAAAGATCATCCCGCCCGCCCCCTGGAACGGCTCCGCGACGAACGCGGCGACACGGTCCGCGCCGATCTCGAGAATCTTGCGCTCGAGCGACAGCGCCGCCTGTTTGCCGAATGCCTCGGGGCTCAGGTCGCCGCCATTCGCATACCAGTACGGTTCGTCCACGTGCGCGATGTTCGGAATCGGCAGGTCGCCCATTTCGTGCATGAATGCCATGCCGCCCAGCGACGCGCTGCCCACCGTCGACCCGTGATAGCCGTTCACGCGGCCGATCAGCACCTTCTTCGCGGGCTTGCCCATCACGTCCCAGAACCGCCGTACGGTGCGAATCAGCACCTCATTCGATTCGGAACCCGAATTGGTATACACCACGTGACTGAAACGATTGCCGAGCAGCGCGAACAGACGCTCCGACAGTTCGATCACCGAGGGGTGCGTGGTGTGAAAGAACATGTTGTAGTAGGACAGCTCCTTCATCTGCCACGCGGCGGCGTCGATCAGCTCCGGCCGACCATAGCCGACGTTGGTGCACCAGAGCCCGGACATGCCGTCCAGGTAGCGGTTGCCGTCGTTGTCCCATAGATGGACACCTTCGCCGCGTACCATCACGCGCGCGCCTTCCTCGTTCAGCGCCTTCTGGTCGACGAACGCATGCAGGTGATGCGCGGCGTCGCTGCGTTGATAGTCCTGCGTCGTACGATGCGGAAAGCTGGGCGCGTTCATGGGCAAGTCTCCGGTTCGTTGTGTAGATAAAGGCGTTGTCGTGTAGCGCGGCGCGGCCGCTTGCGGCCCGCTGCGTCGAATCAGTAACTGATCCAGGTCGTCTTGAGGCCCGTGTACTTGTCGATCGCATGCAGCGAAAGATCGCGGCCGAAGCCGGACTGGCGGAACCCGCCGAACGGCGTCTGCGCGCTCAACGCATCGACCGTGTTGACGGACACCGTGCCGGCGCGCAGCCGGCCCGACACACGGTGTGCGCGTGACAGGCTGCCGGTCCAGACAGACGCGGCAAGGCCATAGATCGAGTCGTTCGCGAGCCGGATGGCCTCGTCCTCGGTGTCGAATGCCATCACCGACAACACCGGCCCGAAGATCTCCTCGCGCGCGATGGCGTCGTCGTGCTTCACGTCGATGAAGATCGTCGGCTCGATGAAGTAGCCCTTGCCGTCGACCCGCGGCGCGCCTCCGCCGATCGCGAGCGTCGCGCTGTCGCGGCCGCGAGCGATCCACTCGAGCACGCGCCGATGCTGCGGCTCGTCGACGATGGCCCCCATGCCGCTCGCCGGATCGAGCGGATCGCCCGGCATGAACGCAGCGGCATGCGCAATCAGGCGGTCGACGAACGCATCGTGAATCGAACGCTGAACCAGCAGCCGCGAGTTCGCGGAACACACCTCGCCCTGGTTGAAGAAGATGCCGAAGCACGCCTTGCGCGCGGCAAGATCGAGATCGTCCGTATCGTCGAAGACCAGGTTCGGGCTCTTGCCGCCGCACTCGAGCCACACCTGCTTCATGTTCGACTGTGCGGCGTACTCGAGGAATTTCTTGCCGACGGCCGTCGAGCCCGTGAATGCGAGCACGTCGACGTCGGGATGCAGCCCGAGCGCCCGCCCCGCGGTTTCGCCATAGCCCGGCACGACGTTCAGCACACCCGGCGGCAGGCCGGCCTCAAGCGCCAGTTCGGCGAGACGCAATGCGGACAGCGGCGATTGTTCCGCCGGCTTCAGCACGACGCTGTTGCCGGCCGCCAGCGCCGGCGCCACTTTCCACGCGACCATGTCGAGCGGGAAATTCCACGGCACCACCGCACCGACGACGCCCAGCGGTTCGCGCGTGACGACCGCGAGGTTGCCGGGGTCGGTCGACGCAACTTCGCCGTGCAACTTGTCGACGGCTTCGCCGTACCAGCTGAACAGCCCTCCTGCGGCCGGCACGTCGATGCTGAACGCGTCCGCCACGCGCTTGCCCATGTTGAGCGAGTCGAGCAGTGCGAGCTCCGAACCGTGCGATACGATGAGCTCGCCGAGCCGGCAGAGCACACGCTTGCGCTCCGCCGGTGCGCAGCGCGACCAGACGCCGGATTCGAACGCGTGACGCGCGGCACGCACCGCATCGTCGACGTCCGCGGTATCGCACGACGCAACTTCCGCGATGACGGCCTCGGTAGCCGGATTGATTGCGGCAAACGTCCGGCCGCTTCGGGCCGGCACGCTGCGGCCACCGATATGCGCGAGCGTTCTCGGCTCGACTTGCGCCGCGAGACGTCTCCAGTCCGCGTGCTGATGGTTTTCTGCTGAAGTTGGGTTCATTCAAGACTCCGTTTTGACGACCAGGCGTTTGTGCGTTGTTCTTCGCCTGAACTCGACCCGACGAAAGACGCCAGCGGGCGCAACCGATGCTCATGACCGCAGTGAATCGCCGCAGTCGTCCGGTCGACAAACTGTCGATCATCAAAAAGCGATTTGAAAGAACAGTTTTTCTTCTCATTGAAGAGGTTATTTCTATTCATCCTGCGTGCGTGCAGTGGGTTTTCCTGCCATGGCACGATCCCGGTGCCGTTTGTTTGCGTGCGACCTCATCGGCTTTCCGGTGCGATGCAACGCGACACCCGATGCGACGCCTGGCCAGCACGACATTGCGCCGCGGCCCGTCCGACCACATACTGGTCGGACGGTGCGAACAAGGATGCATTCGATGGGGAATGTCGATCAGGGTGCCGCTTCGATCTTCGGCGTCGTCGGAACGGCCGTGTCGTTGCTGGCGGCAATCCCGTACGCGCTCGCGATCTACCGGCGCACCGTTCGTCCGCATCTGTTCACATGGCTCGTGTGGTCGGTCGTCACGGCGATCGCGGCTGCCGGCCAGTTCGTCGCGGGTGCCGGGCCGTCCGCGTGGTGCACGGCGGCGATTGCGGTGACATGCTTTCTGACGCTGGTCGCCAGCGTGTTTCGCGGCGAACGCGGCTGGACGCGCGTCGACTGGTTTTTCCTGGTCGCGGCCCTGTCGGCCATTCCGCTTTGGATACTGACTGACGATCCGACGATCTCGGTCTGTCTGGTGACGCTGATCGAACTTGCCGGCCTCGGCCCGACCGTCCGCAAGACGATCCACGATCCGTGGAGCGAGAGCCTCGCGTATTTCGCGCTGTGCGTGCTCAAGTACGCATTGGCACTGCTGGCATTGAGCACGTGGGGTATCGCGGTCGCGTTCTATCCGGCTGTCAACATCGTTGCGTCGATCGGCATCTGCGTGGTGATGCTGGTCCGGCGTCAATCGTTGTCGGCCACGCGGTAAGCGGTATCCGTCGGTGCGGTATGTTGCCTGCTGTCGAGGCTCGTCGATATGAGCGGAACCACAAACCTTCAGAGACGATACGAGGCCCGGAAATGGATGCAATCCGTACAGTCATCGAACCCAGCGAAGCCGCGCTTCGCGCCGCGATGCTGGCCAACGATGTCGAAGCACTCGAAGCGTTGCTGGACGACGACCTGGTGTTCACCGTTCCGACCGGCCAGGTCATCTCGAAGGAAGACGACCTGGCCGCGCATCGCGAAAATCTGCTGCGTCTCGACAAGCTCGAGGTGCAAGAAACGCGCGCCTGCGCGATCGGCGAGATGATCCTGACCACAACGAAGGCGACGCTCGCCGGCCATTTCGACGGCACGGCATTCGACGGCGTGTTTGCCTATACTCGGCTGTGGCGTCGATCGGGCGCCAGCTGGCGCATCGTCGCCGGGCATGCATCGCAGGTCATGTAGTCGCGTCGAGCTCGCCTCCCTTCGAGTCGGCAAGCTGCGAATCCGGAGTTGTTTGAGTCGATGCGAGCCAGACGATACCTCGACGAAGGTGTCGACCATGACAGGAGACGAAATGCACAAACCATTTACCGTACGTGCTGCCCGTACCGCGGACGCGGGCGAACTCACGCGTCTGGCTCGCATTTCGAAGGCACACTGGGGCTATCCGAAGGACTGGCTCGACTTGTGGCAGGGCGATCTCACAATTGCGCCGGAAACGATCGATGGGTCGATCGGTTACGTCGCGGAATCCGCGGAGGCAATCATCGGGTTCTGGGTCAGGGCGTCGTCGGAATCGGATCGCCCGACACCTGGATGGCTGTTCGTCCATCCCGACCACATGGGCCGGGGTGTCGCCCGTGCGCTGTGGGAAGCGGTCCGCAAGGAAAGCGCTTCGAGAGGGATCAGGAGCTTTGTGATCGAAGCCGATCCCAATGCGGTTCCGTTCTATTTGACGATCGGGGCTGAAAAAGTCGGAGAAAAGGAATCGAGCATCGTCCCAGGCAGGTTCTTTCCAATCTTGCGGATCACGATCTGACTCGTGAGGCAGCAGGAAGCGGTATGACTCACCATGCCGCACTCGGGAGAATCGTGCCGGCGGCGGTTGTGGAAGAGGTTCCAAGGGGCATGGAGTGTAACGGGGAGGGCGTCGGGAGCGCAGAGCTACCGACGCATTCTGCGCCCGGTTGCAGCCAGGCCACCGATCCCGATCACTCGTGCATTTCCGTCGCCGAAATGCAAAAACCCCCGCCTGTTCGGGCGGGGGTTTCTGGCTTAGGGAGCCTGACGATTACCTACTTTCACACGGGAATCCG
>NZ_LDVA01000129.1:0-13755 GCF_050768715.1 Burkholderia sp. ZZQ-2
CCCGCCGCGAAACCGCGCGCCGGAAAGCCCGTGCCGCGCTGCCGCAACGGCCGCCGGCACGAACCCGTGTGATACATTTCAACGTCAGTCTGCAAAACTACCATATCGCCGCCCGTCCGCCGCATGTCCGACCGTCAGGAATCCGCCGTAGCTGCGCCCGAAGCGGGACCTCCGAAGCACGATCATCCGGTCCTGCGCCGCGTGTTCCGGGTGACGCTGGCAGTCGGGCTCGGCACCTACTTCGTCGCGTCCGGCGCGTTCCTCGGGCTGCGCTACGTACTGCTGCCCCGCATCGACGAATTCCGCCCGCGCATCGAGCGCGCGGTGTCCGACAAGCTCCACGCGCAGCTTTCGATCGGCAAGCTTTCCCCGAACTGGTCCGGCATGCAGCCGGGCGTCGAACTCACGAACCTGACGATCCGCGGCCACGACGGCAAGGTCGCGCTGTCGGTGCCGCATGCAACGGCCGCGCTGTCGTGGATGTCGCTGCTGCGGCTGTCGCCCGCGCTGTCGAGCCTGATCGTCGACCAGCCCGACCTCGTCGTCGCGCGGGCGGCCGACGGCTCGCTGAGCGTCGCGGGCGTCGGCGTGGCAACCACTCATGGCGGCAACGACACGTTCGGTACGTGGCTGCTGAAGCAGGAAGCGATCGTGCTGCGCGGCGGCACGCTGCGCTGGCGCGACGCGCAGCACGACGCGCCGGAGCTCGTGCTGTCGGGCATCCGGCTCGCGGTGCTCAACGACGGCCGCGTGCACAAGGCCGCGCTGCAGGCGCCCGCGAACGGCACGCTGCTGCTCGGCCCGCTCGATTTCCGCGCGCGCTTCAGGCACAAGCCGCTCGCACCGGTCGGCAAGCCGTCGAACTGGTCGGGCGACGCGTACCTGTCGACGGGCCCGGTCGACCTGCAGACGCTCGGGCGCTACCTCGACATGCCGCTCACGATCCACGCGGGCCGGATCGACAACGCGATCTGGGCCACCTTCAGCGACGGCCACCTGCATTCGGCGGGCGGCGACCTGCAGGGCGCGGATGTCGCGCTGCGCGTGCGCCCGACGCAGCCGCGGCTCGACGTGCCGACGGTCGGCTTCGGCTGGGACATGCAGCTCGATGCCGGCCACGACTACACGCTGCACCTGACGCGCTTCAACGCGGAACTCGGCCAGCCGCCGCTGCCGGACGGCACACCGCTCGCCCGCTCGCTCGCGCTGTCGACGCTGACGGCCCGCTACCGTGTGCCGACCGCCAGCCAGGGGCAGCTGTTGAGCGTCGTCGGCGACCGCGTCGATCTCGGCATTCTCAGCGAGTTCATTCGCGGGCTGCCGCTGCCGGCGCGCCTGCGCAACGAGCTGATCAAGATCGACCCGCGCGGGATGGTGTCGAACTATCACATCGAGGTCGAACGCGCGAAGCCCGCGCGGGCCGACCTCGCCGACGAGGAGCGGCGCATGGGCGCCGCGCCGATCGTCCGCTATCGCTTCCTCGGCGATCTGCAGGGCATCAGCTTCGCCGCGCAGGAGCCGCCGCCCGGGCTGTCGCCGCGTGGCCACCCGCGGGCCGGCTGGCCGGGCGTCGAGAACCTGTGGGGCCGCGTCGATGCGAACGAGACGGGCGGCAGCGCGCATTTCGATACGGTCAACGCGGCAGTCACGGTACCCGGCGAATTCGACGAGCCGCGCCTGACATTCGACCGGTTGCGCGGCAACGCAAAGTGGGTGATCACGCCCGCGGCCGGCGAAAAGCATGCGCGCGTCGACGTGACCTTGCCCGACCTGCTCGTCTCGAACCCCGATGCCGAAATCGCGGTATCCGGCTCGTACACGAACCCCGGCCACGGCCGCGGCTCGCTCGACCTGCGTGCCGATTTCGCCCGCGCGTCGGTGGCGCGCATTCCGCGCTACCTGCCGACCGGGATGTCCGAACACCTGCGCGACTATCTCGGCCACGCGCTGCAGGCCGGCCAGGTGACCAAGGGTGCGTCGATCGTCGCGCGCGGCCCGCTCGAGAAATTCCCGTTCGAACACGAGCCGGACGCCGGCGTGTTCCACATCGTCGCGCCGTTCACCGGCGGCCGCTTCGAACCGACGCCGTACCCGCCGCGCAAGCTCGCGAACGGCACGCCGAGCGTCTGGCCGGCGCTCGACGGGATCAACGGCGTGTTCGAGCTCGCGCAGAACAAGCTGCGCTTCGACATCGATCGTGCGCACTACAAGCGCGTCGCGCTGACGAAGGTCGCGGGCCGCATCGACGATCTCGGCAACCCGAGCCACTCGCCGCTCATCATCGACGGTCATGCGCAGGGCCCGCTCGCCGACCTGATCGACTACGCGGACAACAGCTCGCTCGGCACGATGAGCGGGCATATCGGCCAGCGGATCGATGCGCAGGGGCCCGCGTCGCTCGCGCTCAAGATCACGATTCCGCAGCACGTCCCGCATCCGCACACGCACATCGAAGGCGCGCTCGCGTTCGGCGGCAACACGCTGACGACGAGCGGCGTGCCGCCGCTGTCCGCGCTGCGCGGCAGTGTCCGGTTCACCGAGGCCGGCGCATCGCTGCACGACCTGTCGGGGCGCTTCCTCGGCGGCCCGGTGCGCGCGAGCGGCAACTTCCAGTCGCACGGCCCGTATACGGTGGACGTCGACGGCCGGCTCGCGCTCGACGCCGCACGCGGCCTGAACCTGCACGGCCCGGCGGCCGCGCTGCTCGAGCACGTGGTCGGCGACGCGCCGTACAAGGTCGCCGTGCGCGGCGCGCCGGGCCGCCTGCCTGACATCAGCGCGCATTCCGACCTGACCGGCGTGGCACTGAATTTCCCCGCGCCGTTCGCAAAACCGGCCGGCACGCCGATGCCGTTCAGCTTCACGCTGCAGCCGGCGCCGCAGGCGGACGGCAAGCGCCTCGAGCACGCCGACCTGACGCTCGGCCCCGTGTCCGCGACCTACCTGCTCGACGCGACGCGCGGCCAGCCGCTGCGCGCGGTGCGCGGCGCGATGGGCATCCACCGGATGCCCGACATGCCGCAGGACGGCGTAAGCGCGGCCGTCGACGTCAACGAACTGGACGCCGATGCGTGGCTCGCGCTGGCCCATACGCTGAAGCCCGACACGCCGCGCGCGCAGGAGCCGCAAGCCGCGCCGCGCGTCGATTTCGCGAGCTTCGCGCCGAAGCGTTTCGCGCTCCATTTCGGCACGCTGAAGCTGCTCAAGCGCAACTGGGAAAACGTGATCGTCGGCGCGTCGCACGTCGACGAGCTCTGGCAGGCGAACATCGCGTCGAACCAGGTGTCGGGCTACCTGTCATGGGCGCCGGGCGGCGGCCACAACGGCGCGGGCGTGCTGAACGCGCGGCTCGCGAAGCTCGTGGTGCCCGACAGCGCGCAGCACGATCTCGTCGGCCGCGCGATGAACCTGCCGACGCCGACCGACCGCCCGATGCCGTCGATCGACCTGATCGTCGATCAGGTCGTCGCGCGCAACCACGACATCGGCCGTCTCGTCGTCAACGCGCGCAACATCGACGAAGCCGGCACGCCGGTCTGGCAGCTCGACAAGCTGGAGCTGTCGAACCCGGCCGCGAAGCTGACGGCGACCGGCAACTGGCGCACCTCGCGCCGCGCGCTCGCCCGCGGCGCCGACGAAAACGACGCACCGCGCCGCACCGTGTTCGACTTCAAGCTCGACATCGACAACGCGGGCGCGCTGCTCGACCGCGTCGGCCTGCCGCGCACGCTCGCGGACGGTCACGGCACGGTCACCGGCAAGGTCGGCTGGCGCGGCGGCCCGACCGCGGTCGACCTGCCGTCGCTCGGCGGCCAGATCGCGCTCGACCTCGAACACGGCCAGATCCTGAAGGTCGATCCGGGCGCGGCGAAGCTCCTCGGCGTGCTGAGCCTGCAGAGCCTCGCGCGCTTCCTGACGCTGAATTTCCGCGACGTGATCGGCAAGGGGCTGCCATTCGACAAGATCACGGGCACCGGCCGGATCTCGAACGGGATCGCCCGCACCGACGACTTCTCGATGATGACCGGGCCCGCGAACGTCACCGTGCGCGGCGCGGTGGATCTCGGCACCGAGACGCAGGACCTGCACGCGCACGTCGCGCCGAAAATCAGCGCGGGCGCGGCGGCGATCGGGGCGGCCATCGTCAACCCGCTGCTCGGCGTCGGCGTGCTGGCCGCGAACTACGCGCTGTCGGAGACGCTGTCGCGCGCATTCGCGCTCGACTACACGATCACCGGCTCGTGGGCGCACCCGCACATCGAGCGGGTGCGGGGCGATCAGGGTAAGATGAATCACGGTCCGGCCGATGCGGCGAGCCATTGAGCCGCGCGTCGGGCCGCGCACGGTGCCGGGCCGCACCCCATTTATGACGCAACCGATCCAGCGATGACCGACCACACCCGTTCCGCCACGCCCTTCCAGGTCGCCGCGCTGCAGATGGTGAGCACGCCGGACGTCGCGCGCAATCTCGCCGAGGCGCGCCGCCTGATCGCGGAAGCCGCCGGCGAAGGCGCGCAGCTCGTGCTGCTGCCCGAGTACTTCTGCTTCATGGGTCACCGCGACACCGACAAGCTCGCGCTCGCCGAACCTTACCGGGACGGCCCGATCCAGCATTTCCTCGCGGACGCCGCGCGTCGCCACGGCATCTGGGTGATCGGCGGCACGCTGCCGCTGAAGGCCCCGGAGCCCGATCGCGTACTCAACACGACGCTCGTGTTCGATCCATCCGGCAACGAAGCCGCGCGCTACGACAAGATCCACCTGTTCAACTTCGAGAAAGGCGACGAGTCGTTCGACGAAGCGCGCACGATCCGCGCGGGCGATACGGTCGTCACGTTCGACGCGCCGTTCGGGCGGGTCGGCCTGTCCGTCTGTTACGATCTCCGCTTTCCGGAGCTGTATCGCAGGATGGGCGACTGCGCATTGATCGTCGTACCGTCGGCATTTACCTATACGACCGGCCGCGCGCACTGGGAAACGCTGCTGCGCGCGCGGGCCGTCGAGAACCAGTGCTACGTGCTCGCGGCCGCGCAAGGCGGCAAGCACGAAAACGGCCGGCGCACCTGGGGCCACAGCATGCTGATCGACCCGTGGGGCGAGATCGTCGCGGTTCGCGACGTGGGCGCAAGCGTCGTGCGCGGCACGCTCGATCCGCAGCGCATCGCCGACGTGCGCCAGAGCCTGCCCGCGTGGCGGCACCGCGTGCTGACCTGAATCCGCCGCACCGCTTGAAACACCGCGCGGCCAACCCATCTGCCCAGAAGCACCCGACAACTTTTTGAGAAACCCCGATATCCGCATGAACATCATCGAACCCGGCATCCGCAACCTCGCGCTGGCGAAGGACATCCTGCTCACGCCGTACGGCCTCGACGAAAGCCTGCTCACGCGCACGATCGCCGACATCTTCACGCATCGCGTCGACTACGCGGACCTGTACTTCCAGGCGACCCGCAGCGAAGCGTGGAGCCTCGAGGAAGGCATCGTCAAATCGGGCAGCTTCAGCATCGACCAGGGCGTCGGCGTGCGCGCGGTCGCGGGCGACCGCACCGCGTTCGCGTACTCGGACGACCTGTCGCCGGAGGCGATCGCGCAAGCCGCTGCCGCCACCAAGGCGATCGCGGCAGCCGGCGGCGGCCGCCAGAAGATCAAGGCGGCCACGTCGCTGAAGGGCATCTCGGGCCGCGACCTGTACCTGCCGTCCGATCCGCTCGCGTCGCTCGACGCGACGGCCAAGGTCAAGCTGCTCGAGCGCATCGAGCAGATGGCGCGCGGCCGCGACCCGCGCGTCACGCAGGTGATGGCCGGCCTCGCCGGCGAATACGACGTCGTGCTGGTCGCGCGCAGCGACGGCGCGCTCGCCGCCGACATCCGCCCGCTCGTACGCGTGTCGGTCACGGTGATCGCCGAGCAGAACGGCCGCCGCGAAATCGGCTCCGGCGGCGGCGGCGGCCGCTTCGACTACGGTTACTTCACCGACGAAGTCCTGTCGCGCTACGTCGACGACGCCGTGCATGCGGCGCTCGTGAACCTCGACGCACGCCCCGCGCCGGCCGGCGCGATGACGGTCGTGCTCGGGCCGGGCTGGCCGGGCGTGCTGCTGCACGAAGCGATCGGCCACGGCCTCGAGGGCGACTTCAACCGCAAGGGCTCGTCCGCGTTCGCCGGCCGGATCGGCGAGCAGGTCGCCGCGAAGGGCGTGACGGTGGTCGACGACGGCACGCTGCCGAACCGCCGCGGCTCGTTGAACATCGACGACGAAGGCAACCCGACGCAGTGCACGACGCTGATCGAGGACGGCATCCTGAAGGGCTACATCCAGGACACGCTGAACGCGCGCCTGATGAAGATGCCGGTCACGGGCAACGCGCGGCGCGAATCGTACGCGGCGCTGCCGATGCCGCGCATGACCAACACGTACATGCTGAACGGCGACAAGGATCCGCAGGAAATCATCGCGTCGGTGAAGAACGGCCTGTACGCGGTGAACTTCGGCGGCGGCCAGGTCGACATCACGAACGGCAAGTTCGTGTTCTCGGCGTCCGAGGCGTACATGATCGAGAACGGCAAGATCACCTACCCGGTGAAGGGCGCGACGCTGATCGGCAGCGGCCCGGAATCGCTGAAGTACGTGAGCATGATCGGCAACGACATGTCGCTCGACACGGGTGTCGGCGTATGTGGCAAGGAAGGCCAGAGCGTGCCGGTCGGCGTCGGCCAGCCGACCCTGCGGATCGACAAGATGACGGTCGGCGGTACGGCATAACCGCATCGCGGCGCAGACATTCCGCGCATTTTTAAGAAAACGCGCGGAATGTCCGCATTTTCGACGCTCCCCGGTTGCCAGCCGCCCGGCGACGGGGTATAAATTCCGAATCAACTTTTTTGACGAACCGAATCTCCGTCATGTCCGCCAAGTTTTACTTTTACTTTTTTTGGCATCTCAGACCGCTGGCGGATCGAGAGGGTTGATGGCGCGTAAAGCGCAACCGAAATTCCCGAAAAAACCGCCGGCGAACCCGGCGGTTTTTTTTTTCGCCCTTCGCTTCCCGGTCGCCGCCGCAGCGGTTCCGCAGCCCCGACCGAAACCACTGAATCGCTTGAATTGATGAATCTGCCGCACGCCCACTGATCGAACGGCGCCCGGAACCAAGGAGAAACAGCATGCCCCCGCACAACACCGACGACGTCCGCATCCGCGAACTCAAGGAACTGACGCCGCCCGCCCACCTGATCCGCGAATTCGCGTGCTCCGAAGCCGCGTCCGAGCTGATCTACAACTCGCGCCAGTCGATGCACCGCATCCTGCACGGGATGGACGACCGGCTGATCGTGGTGATCGGGCCGTGCTCGATCCACGACACGAAGGCGGCGATCGAGTACGCGGGGCGGCTCGTGAAGGAACGCGAGCGCTTCAAGGGCGAGCTGGAAATCGTGATGCGCGTGTACTTCGAGAAGCCGCGCACGACGGTCGGCTGGAAGGGGCTCATCAACGATCCGCACCTCGACAACAGCTTCAAGATCAACGAAGGGCTGCGCACCGCGCGCGAGCTGCTGCTCCAGATCAACGAGATGGGCCTGCCGGCCGCGACCGAATACCTCGACATGATCAGCCCGCAGTACATCGCCGACCTGATCTCGTGGGGCGCGATCGGCGCGCGCACGACCGAATCGCAAGTGCACCGCGAGCTCGCGTCGGGGCTGTCGTGCCCGGTCGGCTTCAAGAACGGCACCGACGGCAACGTGAAGATCGCGGTCGACGCGATCAAGGCTGCATCGCAGCCGCACCATTTCCTGTCGGTGACGAAGGGCGGCCATTCGGCGATCGTGTCGACGGCCGGCAACGAGGATTGCCACGTGATCCTGCGCGGCGGCAAGACGCCCAACTACGACGCGGAAAGCGTGAACGCCGCGTGCGCGGACATCGGCAAGGCCGGTCTCGCCGCGCGCCTGATGATCGACGCGAGCCACGCGAACAGCTCGAAGAAGCACGAGAACCAGATCCCCGTCTGTGCCGACATCGGCCGCCAGATCGCGGCCGGGGACGCCCGCATCGTCGGCGTGATGATCGAGTCGCATCTCGTCGAGGGGCGCCAGGACCTGAAGGAAGGCTGCGAACTGACCTACGGCCAGAGCATCACCGACGCGTGCATCGCATGGGACGACAGCGTGAAGGTGCTCGAAGGCCTCGCGGAATCGGTGAAGGCACGTCGCGTCACGCGCGGCAGCGGGAACTGATCGTCCGCGCCTGCACCGAAACGAAAAACGCCCGGCTCGCGCCGGGCTTTTTTTCGCGGGCCGCCGACTGCCGGTCAGCGCATCACTCGAGCGCGCCCGAACCGAAGATCTCGGAATTGATGCGTTCCGGCGCGACGCCGAGCGCGACCAGCGCATCGCGTTGTGCCTTCATGAACGCGATCGGGCCGCAGACGTAGTAGTCGGCGTCCGGCACCAGCGCGTAGTGCCGCACGCGCTCCGGCGTGAGGCGCCCTTCCAGATCGTGGTCGACGCCGACGCGATCGTTCGGGCCGACCAGCTCGTACAGCACCGTGCGCTTGACGTTCACATGCTCGCGCACCGTGTCGTTCAGCCAGTCGCGGAACGCGTGCACCGCGCCCGAGCGGCATGCATGGACGAACCGCACGTCGCGCTTGCTGCCTTCGTCGACCAGCGTCGACGCCATCGACACCATCGGCGTCAGGCCGACGCCGCCGGAAATCAGCACCACCGGCGTCTCGACACCACGCTTCAGCGAGAATTCGCCCATCGGCGCGGTGACCTCGACGATCGCGCCCTCTTCCACGCCGTCGTGCATCAGCGTCGACACCTTGCCGGCCGGAATGACTTCCGGCTTGCCGGCTTCGCGCTTCACCGAGATGCGCAGCCACTTGCCGTGCGGCGCATCGGACAGGCTGTACTGGCGCGGCTGGTCGACGCCGAGATCGCCGACGAAACGCTTCACCGTGATGTACTGGCCGGGCTCGAACGTCGGCGCCGCGCCGCCGTCGGCGGGCGTCAGGTAGAACGACGTGATCTCGTCGCTTTCGCGCACCTTGCGCTCGACCTTGAACGGACGGAACCCGCTCCAGGCGGCACCCGCGTACAGGTCGGCCTCGGCGCCGATCAGGATCTGCGCGAGCTGGCCGTAAGCCACGCGCCACGCCTCGAGCGTGTCGGCATCGACCGCGTCGCCCAGCACCTCGACGATCGAGGCGAGCAGGTTCTCGCCGACGATCGGGTAATGCTCGGGGCGGATGTTCAGGCTCGCGTGCTTGTGCGCGATGTGCGACACAGCCCCGCCCAGCGCACCGAGATTGTCGATGTTCGCCGCATACGCGTAGACGGCCTTCGCGAGCGCTTCCGGCTGGCCGCCCGTCTTCTGGTGCGTCTGGTTGAACAGGTTCTTCAGTTCCGGATGGCGCGCGAACATGCGCTGGTAGAAGTGCTTCGTGATCGTCGCGCCGTGCACGGCGAGGACAGGGGCAGTGGCCTTCACGCGAGCCATCTGGTCAGCGGTGATGTGGGTCATGTTCGTTCTCCGTTAAACATGCACACACAATACATTTTTAAAAATTCGATGCCCCTCGGGCAAATTGTCGCAGCGCGGCAAGGGTAAGGTGGCGAATCGTCAGCGGTCAGCGGACACGGCCGCGTTCCCACAGCACGTCCGATCCGCCGTCGGCACGGTTCAGCACGCGCGCCAGCACGAACAGCAGGTCCGACAGCCGGTTCACGTAGCGCCGCGGCGCATCGTTGAGCGTTTCGGTGCGCCCGAGCGCGACGATCGAACGCTCCGCGCGACGGCATACGGTTCGACACACGTGCGCAAGCGACGCCGCGCGCGAGCCGGCCGGCAGGATGAATTCCTTCAGCGGCGGCAGCGTCGCGTTGTAGTCGGCGAGCCAGCGATCGAGACGCGCGAGATGCGTGTCGTCGAGCACCGTATGGCCGGGAATGCACAATTCGCCGCCGAGATCGAACAGGTCATGCTGGATCGTCACGAGCGCCGTGCGGATATCGTCCGGCAGCGTTTCGGCGAGCAGCACGCCGAGGTTCGAGTTCAGCTCGTCGACGTCGCCGATCGCGGCGATCCGCGTATCGTCCTTGCCGATACGCCGGCCATCGCCGAGGCCGGTGGTGCCGTCGTCGCCGGTACGCGTGGCGATCTTGCTCAAGCGGTTGCCCATGCGGATGTCCTCTCGTGCGCGGCCGCGACGCGGCCCGGTTGCGTTCGAACGCGATTATCGCAGCCCGCGACGGCGGGCGCAGCAGGCGTTACAGCGTAGAATGGGCCGAAACCCAGCAGCACGGGAGCCGGGTCGGCGCCAACGCGCTCATCCGGATCGACAAGGAGACGTTCGTGAATCACCCTGCCCCGCCGGCCGCCACGCGCCGCCCCCTTCCCCCCGCCATGCTCGATGCGCTGCGCGCCGCCTTCGGCGAGCGCGTGTCGACCGCCGACGCCGTCCGCGCCCACCACGGCCGCGACGAATCGCCGTTCGATCCGCAACTGCCCGACGCCGTCGTGTTCGCGCACAGCGCGGACGACGTGCGCGAAGTCGTGTCGCTGTGCTCGCTGTACAGCGTCCCGCTGATCCCGTATGGCGCCGGTTCGTCGCTCGAAGGCCACCTGCTCGCGGTGCGCGGCGGCATCTCGCTCGACCTGTCGGAAATGAACCGCGTGCTGTCGATCAACGCCGAAGACCTGACCGTGACGGTCGAGCCGGGCATCACGCGCAAGGCGCTCAACGAGGCGCTGCGCGACACCGGCCTGTTCTTCCCGATCGACCCGGGCGCCGACGCCAGCATCGGCGGGATGACCGCCACGCGCGCGTCGGGCACCAACGCCGTGCGCTACGGCACGATGCGCGAGAACGTGCTCGGCCTGACCGCCGTGCTCGCCGACGGCCGCGTGGTGAAGACTGGCTCGCGCGCCCGCAAGTCGTCGGCCGGCTACGACCTCACGCGCCTGTTCGTCGGCTCCGAAGGCACGCTCGGCGTGATCACCGAGATCACGCTGCGCCTGCATCCGCTGCCCGAAGCCGTATCGGCCGCGATCTGCACGTTCCCGTCCATGGGCGACGCGGTGCGCACCGTGATCGAGACGATCCAGATCGGCGTGCCGATCGCGCGCGTCGAATTCGTCGATGCGCTCGCCGTGCGCTCGATCAACCGCCATTCGAACCTGACGCTCACCGAAGCGCCGACGCTGTTCTTCGAATTCCACGGCACCGAGGCCGGCGTGAAGGAACAGGCGGAGCTCGTGCAGGCGCTCGCGGGCCAGAACAACGGCCAGGGTTTCGAATGGGCAACCCGCCCCGAAGACCGCACGCGCCTCTGGGCCGCACGCCACAACGCGTATTTCGCGATGCTGCAATTGAAACCCGGCTGCCGCGCGGTGACCACCGACGTCTGCGTGCCGATCTCGCAGCTCGCCGCGTGCGTCGAGGAAACCGAAGTCGACCTGCGCGCCTCGTCGCTGCCCTGCCCGATCGTCGGCCACGTCGGCGACGGCAATTTCCACGTCGCGATCCTGATCGACCCCGACAAGCCCGAGGAAATCGCGGAAGCCGAGCACATCAACGACCGGATCGTCGAGCGCGCGCTGCGCCTCGGCGGCACCTGCACGGGCGAGCACGGCGTCGGGCTGCACAAGATGCGCTTCCTGCCGAAGGAGCACGGCGACAACGCGATCGACACGATGCGTGCGATCAAGCTCGCGCTCGATCCGCGCAACCTGATGAATCCGGGCAAGATTTTCACGTGCTGACACGGCGGTGCGACGCCGCGCCGCCTGCTGCAGGAGACCCCATGAACGCTCCCGTCGAACTGTCGAGCGCGGCACGCGCGCAGCGCCAGCGCGAAGTCGTGCAGGCGCTGATGGCCGTGCTGCCAACGCACTGCCTGCTGTACCGCGACGAAGACACGGCGCCGTACGAATGCGACGGCCTGTCCGCGTACCGCCGCCTGCCGCTCGCGGTCGCGCTGCCCGAAACGGAATCGCAGGTGCAGCGGATCGTGCAGATCTGCCGCCGCATGGAGGTGCCGATCGTGCCGCGCGGCGCCGGCACGAGCCTGTCGGGCGGCGCGTTGCCGATCGCGCTCGGCGTCGTGCTGTCGCTTGCGCGCTTCACGCGCATCGTCGAAGTCGATCCCTACGCGCGCACGGCGACCGTGCAGCCCGGCGTGCGCAACCTCGCGATCTCGGAGGCCGCGGCGCCGTACGGCCTGTACTACGCGCCCGATCCGTCGTCGCAGATCGCGTGCACGATCGGCGGCAACGTCGCGGAAAATTCCGGCGGCGTCCATTGCCTGAAATACGGGCTGACCGTGCACAACGTGATGCGCGTGCGCGCGGTGACGATCGACGGCGAAATCGTCGAATTCGGTTCGCTGGCGCTCGACATGCCGGGCCTCGACCTGCTCGCCGTGATGATCGGCAGCGAAGGGATGTTCGCGATCGTCACCGAGGTCACGGTGAAGCTGATCCCGAAGCCGCAGACGGCCCAGCTCGTGATGGCGAGCTTCGACGACGTCGTCAAGGGCGGCGAGGCCGTCGCGGCGATCATCGCGTCGGGGATCATCCCGGCCGGGCTCGAAATGATGGACAAGCCGGCCACGCAGGCCGTCGAGGCGTTCACGCACGCCGGCTACGATCTCGAGGCGAAAGCGATCCTGCTGTGCGAATCGGACGGCACGCCGGAAGAAGTCGCAGAAGAGATCGTGCGGATGACGGCCGTGCTGCGCGAGCATGGCGCGACACGCATCCAGGTATCGCGCAACGAGCACGAGCGGCTGCGCTTCTGGTCGGGCCGCAAGAACGCGTTCCCGGCCGCCGGCCGCATCTCGGCCGACTACTACTGCATGGACGGCACCGTGCCGCGCCGCGCGATCGGCCCGCTGCTCGCGCGCATCGAGCAGCTCGAAACGCGCTACGGGCTGCGCTGCATCAACGTGTTCCATGCGGGCGACGGCAACATGCATCCGCTGATCCTCTACAACGCGAACGATCCGGACGAACTGCACCGCGCCGAGCAGTTCGGCGCGGAAATCCTCGAATGCTGCGTGGAATTCGGCGGCAGCGTGACGGGCGAGCACGGCGTCGGCATCGAGAAGCTCAATTCGATGTGCGTACAGTTCTCGCCGCAGGAGCGCGACGCGTTCTTCGCGGTCAAGCGCGCCTTCGATCCGGCGGGGCTGCTGAACCCGGACAAGGGCATCCCGACCCGCGCGCGCTGCGCCGAATACGGTCGCCAGCACGTGCGCGGCGGGCTGCTGCCGCACCCCGACCTGCCGCGCTTCTGAGCGGCTCGCGCGGGTCGCGGCCGGTGCCCGCGGCCGGGCCGCGGCGTTCGACCGTGCCCGCGCGGCCTGTTCATGCGGCGACGCGGGCAGACGGCCCGCGATACCGGTCTTAGGGATAGTCGCGATGTGGAATCGCGCCACCCCGGTACAATCGACCGAACAACAAGTCGAGGCAGCAACAGAACATGGAAGAGGACGACATCGTCGCCGGATGGGCCGACCGCGTCCGCGCCGCCAGCGCCGACGGCCGGCCGCTGCGGATTCGCGGCGGCGGCACCAAGGACTGGTACGGCCAGTCGCTCGAGGGCGAAATTCTCGACACGCGCGCGTTTCAGGGCGTCGTGTCGTACGACCCGGCTGAACTCGTCGTCACGGTCCGCGCGGGCACGCCGCTCGCACAGCTTGAAACCGTCCTCGCCGAGTGCGGCCAGATGCTGCCGTTCGAGCCGC
>NZ_LDVA01000130.1:0-53602 GCF_050768715.1 Burkholderia sp. ZZQ-2
CGAGGCCGCGGTCGGGGCCGGCGCCGAGCAGGATCGCGAGCGCGATGCGCGCACTGTCGATCGCCTGGGCCGTACGCGCCTGCTCGCGCGTCGCGGCCGCGACTTCGCTTTCCGCCTGGCGCTGTTGCGCGACGTTGTCGATGCCTTTCGTGACGCGCTGGCGCGTGAGCGTGAGCGCTTCGTCGGCGCGCGCGTATTCGGCCCGCGCGACGTCCTGCTGATCGAACGCATATGCGAGATTCACGTAGGCGCGCGCAACGTTGACCGACAGCAGCACGCGTGCGGCCTGCGCATCGATTTGCGCGGCGCGCGCTTCGCCGAGCGCGGCTTCCCACGCGGCTCGGCGCCCGCCCCACAGATCGAGATCCCAGCTCAGGCCGAGATTGACCTCGCGCGTGTGGCTGAAGAAGCCGCCGCCCTCGCCCGACGAAAACTGGGTACCGGACAGCCGCTCGGCCTTTGCGCTCGCGCGGCCGTCGAGATGCGGCAGCCGCGCGGCCCGCGCTTCGATCACCAGCGCCTGCGCTTCGCGTGCGCGCGCATCGGCGGTCGCGAGATCGGGGTTGCCGGCGAGCGCCTCGTCGATCAGCGCGCTCAGTTGCGCATCGTTCAGCGCGCGCCACCAGTCGGCGGCCGGCCAGTCGGCGGCGGGCACATGCGCGAGGCTGCGCGATGCGGCGAGCGTATCGGCGCCGCGCAGCGTGCCTGCGGGTGCGAGCCCGTCGCGGCTCGCGCACGCGCCGAGCACGACGAGCGCGGCGGCGGCGGCGATTCGCGACATGACGCGCAGTGCGCCGGCATCGCGTGTCCAGGGAGCAAGTGCTGCATGCATCGCATTCCTCTGCTTCGTATCGGTTTGAACACGACACGCATTGTTGGACGCCCCCGGGCAAAGCTGATAATGTCGTTTAGACAAAAAATAATGAATTCCAGCCATGCCCATCCGAGACACTTCTCCACCGCGCACCGTGCAGCGCGCCGATTCCGATCCGAGCGAACGCGAGGACGGCCCGTCACTGATCGCCGTCTGGGGGGAGGACGACGGCAGCAACACGTACCGGCTCGGCACCCGCGAGGTCGACTGGCACAGCCATCTGCGCGGGCAGGTGTTCTGCGTGGAAAGCGGTTTCGCGCACGTGCGCACGCCGCACGGTTCATGGCTGTTGCCGCCGCATCGCGCGGGCTGGATTCCGCCCGGCGAGCAGCACAAGGTCAGCATCAGCGGCGCGTTGAGCGGCTGGAGCGTCGTGATCGCACCGGCCGCAAGCCGGCGGATGCCGGGGCAGCCATGCGTGATCGCGATCACCGAGCTGATGCGCGCGCTCGTGCGGCGCGCGGTGTCGTGGGCGGACCAGGACAGGCTCGATGTCGAGCAGGCTCGTATCAGCGTCGTGCTGCTCGACGAGATGCGCCGCGCGCCGCACGAGCCGCTGCACCTGCCGATGCCGCGCGACCGGCGGCTGCTGCGCATCGCCAACGCGATCCTCGGGCAGCCGCACGACAGCCGCACGCTCGAAGCGTGGGCCGAATGGGCCGGGCTGTCCGCCCGCACGCTGAGCCGGCTGTTCGTCGCCGAAACCGGCACGAGCTTCGCGCAATGGCGCCAGCAGGCGCGCCTCACGCATGCGCTCGAACGTCTCGCGAGCGGCGACAGCGTCGCCAACATCGCCGACGCGCTGGGCTATGCGACGCCGAGCAACTTCATCGCGATGTTCCGCCGCGCGTTCGGCGATTCGCCCGCGCATTACTTCGCGAAGCGCAGGCAGCCGTAGCGCGATACGGCCCTGCCCCTATCACCCCTGCCAGTACAGCACCCGCATCGACGTCGCTATAGTCGCCGTGCGACCGGCCGGTCGGTCGCTCAATGTGACTTGTGGAGGGTGTCGATGTCGAATGCCGTTGGGTCGGACCACACGCCGATCGTCTCCGAGCAGCAGCTCGCCGATCATCTGGCCGCCGGCTGCAAGCCGGCCGTGCAGTTCCGGATCGGGACCGAGCACGAGAAGTTCGTCGTCGCGCGTGCGACGCACGCAGCCGCGCCTTACGACGGGCCGTCGGGCATCGCCGCGGTGCTCGCGGGGCTGCAAGGCGATGGCGCGCCGATCGTCGATGCCGGGCGGATCGTCGGCGTGATCCAGCGCGACGGCGCCGCGATCTCGCTCGAGCCGGCCGGCCAGCTCGAACTGTCGGGGGCGCCGCTCGAAACGCTGCACGATACGCATGCCGAGCTGCATGCGCATCTCGCCGCGGTGCGCGGCGCGTGCGAACCGCTCGGCCTGCGCTGCGCGCCGCTGGGGTTTCACCCTCACCTTGCGCGCGCGGCACTGCCGTGGATGCCGAAGCAGCGTTACGGGATCATGCAGCGCTACATGCCGCGCGTCGGGACGCGCGGGCTCGACATGATGCAGCGCACCTGCACCGTGCAGGTCAACCTCGATTTCGCATCGGAAAGCGACATGGCGCGCAAGATGCGCGTGTCGCTGGCGTTGCAGCCCGTTGCGACCGCGCTGTTCGCGAACTCGCCGTTCGCCGAAGGCCGGCCGACCGGCCTGCTGTCGACGCGCGCGCACACGTGGCTCGACACCGACGAGGATCGCTGCGGGGCACCTGCGCTGTTCCTGTCGCGCAGCTTCGGTTTCGAGCGCTACGTGAGCTGGCTGCTCGACAACGTGCCGATGTATTTCGTGCGGCGCGGCGACCGCTACGCGGACGCGACCGGATGGACGTTCCGCGATTTCATGCGACGCCGCATTCCGCATCTCGAGGGCGAGACGCCGACCCTCGGCGACTTCGCCGACCACCTGACGACGGTCTTCACCGAAGTGCGGCTCAAGCGCTATCTCGAGATGCGCGGCGCCGATGCGGGTTCGCCCGCCATGATGGTCGCGCTGTCGGCATTCTGGACCGGCCTGCTGTACGATCCGACCGCGCTGTCGGAGGCCGAGACGCTGGCCGCCGCGATCGACCGCGGCGCGCTGCTGACCCTGCGGCGCGACGTACCGCGTTTCGGGCTCGGCGCGTCGGTCGACGGCCGCCTGTTGCGCGCGTTCGCCGCCGATGCACTCGCGATCGCGCATCGCGGCCTGCGCGCACGGGCGCGCAGGGATGCGGCCGGCCGCGACGAATCCGTGTATCTCGCGCCGCTCGACGAGATCGTCGCGGGTGCGCCGACCCAGGCCGAGCACTGGCTTGCCCGCTATCGCGACGCGTGGGCCGGCGACGCGACGCGGATCTACGACGAAGCCGAAATCTGACCGCGTCGCGCGGGGCCGCTCATGCGCAGCACGCGAGGAGCGGCTCGTGCGCGAACTCGACGTCCGGCGCCGGCGCATGGCCGCGCCGGCGCGCACGAACCGCGTGCGCGAGCGTCTCGAGGAGCTGCGTGGTATCGGCGAACGAGAGGCACGCGTCGGTGATGCTCTGCCCGTAGCGCAGCGGCACGCCGGGCACGAGATCCTGGCGCCCTTCGATCAGGTTCGATTCGACCAGCACGCCGACGATGCGCGTATCGCCGGCCGCGACCTGCGCGGCGACGGCCGTGCCGACACCCAGCTGATTGCGGAACTGGCGGCGGCTGTTGCCGTGGCTGACGTCGATCATCACGCGCGGCGCGCAGCGCGCGGCCGCCATGCGTTCGCATGCGGCATTCACCGCGGCTGCATCGAAATTCGGCTCGCGCCCGCCGCGCAGCACGACGTGCGTATGCGGATTGCCGGGCGAGGCCGCCGCGCATAGCCGGCCGCCCGTGTCGACCGACAGGAAGCGATGCGCGCGCGCGGCTGCGCACATCGCATCGACGGCCACCTGGACATTGCCGTCGGTGCCGTTCTTGAAACCGATCGGGATCGGCAGCGACGACGCCAGCTCGCGATGCACCTGCGATTCCACGGTGCGGGCGCCGATCGCCCCCCATGCGACCAGGTCGGCCAGGTAGCGCGGCGACAGCGGATCGAGAAACTCGGTCGCCGCCGGCATCTCCATGCCGTTGATGTCGCACAGCAGCGCGCGGGCCGTATGCAGCCCCGTGTCGATCCGTTCGCTGCCGTCCAGCAGCGGGTCGTTGATGAGCCCCTTCCAGCCGACCGTCGTGCGCGGCTTCTCGAAGTACACGCGCATCACGATTTCCAGCTCGTCCGCGAAGCGCGCGCGTTGCAGCGCGAGCCGTGCGGCATAGTCGCGCGCCGCGGCCGGGTCGTGTACCGAGCACGGGCCGGCGATGACCACGAGACGGTCGTCCGTGCCGTTCAACACGTCGACGATCGCGTGGCGAGCCAGATGAACCGTGCGCGACGCGCGCAACGCAGGCTGCAGCGCGCCGGCCAGATCCGCGGGGGACGGCAGGTGCAGCTCGGCGTCACGGTTCGTCGTCCAGGTATTCGCATGCATGGGGACTGCCCTCCTGTCGATAATTCGGGGGATTTTTTACTACAGCGCGACTGTATTGAATGGCGCTTTTGGTGCGCAACTAACATAGTTGCCAGTTTCTAATTCATAACCTTATGAATTACAGAAATAAGCAAGGCGACCGGAAATTTAGGTATTGGGTTTGCCTGATTTCGAGACGCGCTCCGGGCCGGGAATGCGATTTTTTATTCTGGATTCTGGAGCATTTTATGACGCGCGGCTGCCGATTGTTCAGCCTTTCGAAGCGGGTTGCTATTCGTTCTGATAGTGGCGCCGCGATAGGCGTTCAATTAATTTTCAGATTCCTGACAGGCCAATCAGGTTCATATATATAAATCAACCCAGTTATTGCGGAGAATCACCATGTCGAAACGTCATTACGAAACGCCGATTCACGTCAAGTATCGCGATACCGATTCGATGGGGCATGTGAGCAGTCCCGTCTATTACGACTATCTGCAGCATTCCTACCTCTGCTACATGTTCGATCTCCTCGGCCTGCCGCGGAGCGAGAAGCTGCCGCACATCATGGTGAAGACGCAGTGCGAGTACCTCGCACCGGCACAATTCGGCGACAACCTGACGATCCGGTCGAGCATCGTGCGTTTCGGCAGCAAGAGCTTCGATCTCGAACACCTGATGGAACGCGACGACCAGACCATCGTCGCGCGCGGCATGTCGACGCATGTGATGTTCGATTACGCGAACAACACGACGCAGGCCGTGCCCGACGAGTTCAAGGCGCGCGTGCTCGAATTCCAGGGTTCGCTGTGATGCGCGCGCGCCATTTCGGGAGCGACACGTGAGCGCCGCGGTGGCGCGCGCCCGGCGCCGGATCGGTGCGATCGTCGAGCGCCGCGACGACCGTGCGATCGTCATCGTCCGGCATGCGGCGCAGGCGTTGCTCGAGCCGGCCGCGCTCGAGCGGCATCGTTCGCTCGTCAGCCGTCACGAGGACGAACTCGAGGTGCTGCTGCAGCCGTGCGGTGGCGCGCACGACGGCGTGCGCCCGCTGCTCGGGCGGCTGCGGGATGCCGGCGTGATCGTCGCGCTCGACGCGGCGACGCTCGCTCACGACGCGTCGCTGCTCGAGTTCGCGAGCTGGGTCACGCAGTGCGCGACGCCCGGCGACACGGCGCAGCCGCGCGACGATGCAGCCGTGCCGGGCGGCGGGCTGTTCTGCGGCCTGGTCGTGCGATGGCGCGACTTGCGCAACGGGTGGCGGCGGCCGGAACGCGACGACGCGCCCGAACGCACGCCGCAAACGATCGCGGCGGATGCGGCCGAGCACATCGCGGCCGGCGATCCGGACGGGCAGGTGCTCGGCGCGCTGCTCGACGCCGACGACGCAGCCACCGACGCGGCGCTCGACACGTTGTCGGACGCGGTACGCGCGCGGCGGATCTGCGCGGCGACGCGGGCCGGCTGGCCGCTTGCGCGGCGGTTATGAGCGCCGTCGCCACGGCGGTCGACGTGCGTGCCCTGCCCGACCGCGCGTTCCTGGTCGGCATGATGGGTGCGGGCAAATCGACGCTCGGCCGCGCGCTCGCGGCATCGCTCGGCTGGACGTTCGCCGACAGCGATGACGAGATCGCGCGGCGCACCGGCCGCTCGGTCGCCGAGCTGTTCGACAGGGTCGGCGAAGGCGGCTTTCGTCTGCTAGAAACGCAAATCGTCGACGAACTGACGCAGCGCCCGAACGTCGTCGTGGCGACCGGCGGGGGCGCGGTGCTGAATCCGCGCAGCCGCGCGCGCCTGAGCGAGCGCGGCTGCGTGATCTACCTGCATGCGGACCCTGATGCGCTGTGGCGCCGCACGCGCGATGACACGCGGCGGCCGCTGCTGCAGGTGGCCGACCCGCGGCAAACCCTCGCCGCGCTGTACCGGATGCGCGACCCGCTGTATCGCGAATGCGCACATGCGCTCGTCGATACGACGGCGCAGGACGTCGCGCGCGCGACGGCCGACGTGTTGACGGTGCTGCTGGCGCGGATCGATGCGCCGGATTGACGGCGCGTGCGGCGGACGTTCGCTTCCCTGCCCCCGAAGCGATGGCGGGACGCATGGGCGTGGCGCGAACTTTGAGTATCCGACGCGTTTTCGAAACGACGAGTTTGGATTTTCAATCGTGTTGTTGTGATAAGAAAAGTTATCTCGATGATGCGAAAGGGAACGGAAAAGCGCTGGGCAGGCGGCGCTAGAACGTGGGCCGTTTCATGCCGGATTTCCTGGCCGGCGCTTCGATCGGAGCGCAATTTCCGCGGCACGGCCGGATGTGCGTCGGCATGCCGCCGATACGCGTCGTTTCGTCCGCTTTCCGGAGTACCTCGGGAATGAACGGCGGCCGCCTGCCTTCACGAATTGGCGCATCGTCTCCGGTGAGGTTCGCGGGTCCTGCTGCGCGTGCGGAGTTCATCGACGACTGCGCTTCGCGCCAACGGGCGACAACTGCCCTCCGCCGCATTTGTTCCCGAGACGCAAGACTGTTGCGCCATGGTGGGTGTTCGAGATCGTGACCGGCGTGTCTACAGTGAGCCCATCGGATTCATCGATCCGTTCGGCACTGAAGCCGGGAACCCATCACCTATCGAGGCAAATCATGAGCGCATCCAAGGTCATCATCGTCACCGGCGCATCGCAAGGCATCGGCGCGGAAACGGTCAACGCATTCCGGGCTCGCGGCCATCGCG
Source organism: Burkholderia sp. ZZQ-2 (assembly GCF_050768715.1). Classification (NCBI taxonomy): domain Bacteria; kingdom Pseudomonadati; phylum Pseudomonadota; class Betaproteobacteria; order Burkholderiales; family Burkholderiaceae; genus Burkholderia; species Burkholderia sp. ZZQ-2. The sequence continues at coordinate 7,095 of NZ_LDVA01000130.1, forward strand.
TCGTCGCGACGTCACGTTCGATCGGCCAGTCAAACGATCCGGATCTCGTCACCGTCGCGGGTGACATCGGCGATCCGGCCGTCGCGCGGCGCGTGGTCGACGCGGCCATCGAGCACTTCGGCCGCGTCGACACGCTCGTCAACAACGCCGGCGTGTTCATCGCGAAGCCGTTCACGCAGTACACCGCGGACGACTATGCGCAGATCACGAGCGTCAACCTGAGCGGTTTCTTCCACGTCACGCAGCATGCGATCGCCGCGATGCAGAAACATGGCAGCGGCCACGTGGTCAGCATCACGACGAGCCTGGTCGATCATGCGAACAGCAACGTGCCGTCGGTGCTCGCATCGCTGACGAAGGGCGGATTGAATGCGGCGACGAAGTCGCTCGCGATCGAGTATGCGAAGGCCGGCATTCGCGTGAATGCGGTGTCGCCCGGCGTCATCAAGTCGCCGATGCATGCGCCCGACACGCATGCGACGCTTGCGTCGCTGCATCCGGTCGGCCGCATGGGCGAGATGAGCGACATCGTCGACGCGATCCTGTACCTGGACTCGGCACCGTTCGTCACGGGCGAGATCCTGCACGTCGACGGCGGCCAGAGCGCCGGGCATTGAGTCGCGGCGTCGAAACCGCGAGCCGGCGCGCCTATCGCGATGCGCCGGCCCGCCTGGCGCGTGTCCCGGCCGGCCGCCTGGCCGGCTCGCGCGCCAGCTGCTCGACGAGAAAATCGACGAACACGCGCACGCGCGACGACAGGAAGCGCGCATGCGGATACAGCAGCATGAAGGGCCGCGACCGGCCGCCGAGGCCGGGCAGCACTTCCACGAGCGTGCCGGCGCACAGGTCCTGCTCGACGATGAAGCGGTAGGTCTGGAACAGGCCCGCACCGCCGCGCGCGAGCGTCACACCGGCGAGGACGTCGCCCGACGTACCGTAGCTGCCGGTCGTCGCGACGTCGACTTCCTCCGATCCATCGTTGAACAGCCAGGGAATCGGCCGCCCGCTGCTCGGCAGCTCGAACTGGATGCATTCGTGCGCATGCAGATCGTCGATGGCGGCCGGCATGCCCGCGCGCTTCAGGTAGCCGGGCGTCGCGACGACCACGAGTTCGGCGTCCTCCAGCTTGCGCGCGACCAGGTTCGAATCGGCCGGCGCGCGCCCGCGAATCGCGAGATCGTAGCCTTCCTCCGCGAAATCGATGTTGCGGTTGCTCAGGTGGGTTTCGACGCGCACATCCGGATACCGCTCGCGAAATGCCGGCAGCAGCGGCAGCACGCGATAGTGCCCGTACGGCGTCGGCATGCTGATCCGCAGCAGGCCGGCGGGCGTGGCCTGCTGGCCGGTTGCCTCGCGCTCCGCGTCGACGAGTTGCGCCAGCGCGTCGCGGCATTGCTCGAAGTAGCGGCGGCCGGGATCGGTCAGGCGGATCTGGCGTGTCGTGCGCACGAACAGCCGCACGCCGAGACGCTCCTCGAGCCGCGCCACCGACCGGCTGACCGCGGCCGGCGTGACGCTCGCCGCGTTTGCCGCGAGCGTGAAGCTGCCGAGTTCGGCGGCAAGACAGAACAGCTCGATGCTGCCCAGCAGCAGATCGTCGAATTGTCGTTGCATGGTTCCTGCGGTCTCCGGCGGATGGCGCGCGTTGGAGCGACGAGTGTGCATGAATCTCGTGCGGGAAACCAGCGGGCGCGCATGGCGCGATTCGTTACACCGCGTCGTGAATCAATTGCGCGACCGACATTTACCGGCTTCGGCCGCGTGACTACAGTGCAGTGACTCGCAGGCAGTACCGATCGCCTGACCCTTTTCCCGCAAGGAGCATGACATGACCGTCGAACAGAAGCTGGCCGATCTCGGCCTCGCGTTACCCGAACCGCCGAACCCGCTCGGCAGCTATACGGCCGTCAGCGAAGCGGGCAACCTGCTGTTCGTGTCAGGACAACTGCCGCACGTCGACGGCAAGGTCGCGTATACCGGCCGCGTAGGCGAACAGTTGAGCGTCGACGACGGCAAGCATGCCGCCCGGCTCGCGGCGCTGAACGTGCTCGCACAGATCCGCCGGCACCTGGGCGGCTTCGAGCGCCTGAGCAAGATCGTGCGCGTCGAGGGGCACGTCAGTTCGGCCGACGGCTTTTTCGGGCAGCCGGCCGTGATCGACGGCGCGTCGGACCTGTTCGCCGCCGTGCTCGGCGACAAGGCGGGACACGCGCGCTCGGCGTTCTCCCAGCGCCAGTTGCCGGCGAACGCGGCCGTGATCCTCGTCGTGATCGCCGCGATCGATCCGGCGTGACGGTTCGGCCGCCCCGCAAGGCCGCAAACGGCCTCCCCCGCGTTATACGGCCGTCAGCGACGCCGGCACGCCGCCTTTCCGAATCAGCACGTCGGGCGTCAGGCCGCTGCACCGTTCGACGCCCAGCATGGCCATGTTCCGGTCCACTTCGTCGCGCAGCAGCCCGATCGCGTGCATGACGCCGGCTTCACCGGCCACGGCCGCCGCGTAATTGAACGGCCGTCCGACGAACACCATGCGCGCGCCCATCGCGACCGCCTTCAGCACGTCCGACCCGCGCCGAAAGCCGCTGTCGATCATCACCGGATAGTCCGCGCCCAGCGCCCGAACCACGTCGGGCAGGATCCGCATCGGCGAGACCGCGCCGTCAAGCTGGCGGCCGCCGTGGTTCGACAGGATGATGCCGTCGGCGCCGGCGTCGCGGGCGATGACGGCATCGTCCACGCTGAGGATGCCCTTGATCACCAGTTCGCCCTTCCATTCCTGCCGGATTCGTTCCAGGTGGCCCCAGTCGAGATGGTCGCGGGCCGAGAAATCCCGCTGCACCGTGGACGACAGGATCGGCGCGCCGCGGGTGGCAAAGGAGTTCTCGAAATGCGGCATGCCGTGCGCGAGCAACGTCCGGGCGAAGGTGCCGGCGAGCCAGCGCGGGCGCACGATGCCGTCCCAGAACAGGCGCGGCCCGGGGCGCAGCGGCGTGGTGAAACCGGTACGCACGTTGTTTTCGCGATTGGCGGACACGGGGATGTCGACCGTGATCACGAGCGTTCGGTAGCCGGCACGCGCCACGCGTTCGAGCAGCGGGCCGATGCGGCCTGCGTCGCCGGGCAGGTATGCCTGGAACCAGGTTTCCGGCGCGGCGGCGGCGACCTCCTCCAGTGGAATGAGCGACGAGCCGCTCATGATCGACGCGATGCCCGCGCGCTGTGCGGCACGCGCCAGCACGATATCGCCGCGATAGGCCGACAGCGCGTGGATCCCCATCGGCGCGATGCCGAAGGGCGACGCGTAGCGTCGTCCGAACAACTCGACGCCCTGCTCCCGCTGCGAAACGTTGCGCAGCACGCGCGTCGCAAACCCGTACTCGTCGAACACGGCACGATTGTCGTCGCGCGTGCGGTTGTCTTCCGCGGCGCCGCTGACGTAGCCGAAGATCGGGCGCGGCAGCGCGCGGCGTGCCGCGGCTTCGAAATCGTGGAGACACAGCATCTTTCGCAGCACGCGCGGCATGTGCGGCGTGCGCGTATCGGCCAGGGGGCGGCTTGTTCCGGAAACGGATGAGGCGGAAGGAGTCATGTCTGAAGCCTGTTTTCGAATCGATGGCGGAATTTTAGGTACGCGCGGCATGCTTAAAAAGCGATAATCTTCCAATGAATTTGTTCGATAAAAGCGAAAGACAATGGCGACCCCGACTCTCAAGCAGCTCGACGCGTTCTACTGGGCGGCGACCTGCGCAAACTTCTCGACCGCTGCGCAACGGCTGCACCTGTCGGTGTCGTCGCTGTCCAAGCGCATCAACGAACTGGAACAGGTCGTCGAACGCACGCTGTTCGACCGGAGCGGCCATCGGGCCGTGCTGACCGACGACGGCGAGGCGCTGCTGCCGGCCGTGGTGCGGGTGCTCGAGTCCGTCGCCGCGCTGCAGGAATCGGTTGCCAGGGACGAAGGGTTGAGCGGCCGGCTGCGCTTCGGCGTCGGTGAACTGTCGGCGCTGACGTGGCTGCCCCGCTTCGTGGCGGCGGTCCAGAAGCAGCACCCGAAGCTGGCGCTGGAGCCGCATGTCGACGTGGGCGCGGCACTGGAGGAGAAAGTCGATGCCGGTGAACTGGATTTCGCGGTGATCGCCGGCCGGTCGTCGCGCAGCAGCGTGCTGTCGCAGCCGGTGGCGGAAGCGCGGTTCGCGTGGATGGCGGCCGAGGCGCTGGTCGGCCGCGAGCGCGTCCTGACGCCGGCGCTGCTCGCCAGCCACGCGCTGGTGCTGCTGCCGTCCGGTTCGGGCGTGACACGTATTCTCGACGACTGGCTGCTCGCGTGCGGCGTCAATCACGCGCGCAGGATCGAGTGCAACAACTGGAGTGCGGTGGCCGGCATGCTGGGCGAAGGCGTCGGCATCGGCTTCCTGCCGGTCGACTGGGCACGCGCGCGGCCGGGCGGCCATCTCGTGCAGCTGACGAGCGAGCCGCCGCTGGCGCCGCTTCAATATGCGTTCCAGTGGCGCCGCGGCGACGTGCGCGGGCTGATTCCGTCGATGCTGTCGCTGGTGCGGCATTACGCGGACTTCCGCTGAACCCGTGCTTGCCGCCCGGCGTCAGGCCCGGGCGATCGCGAAGAAGCGTGCCGTCGTCACGCTTCGTCGATGCGCGAGACCTGCCTGGGATCGGGCATCCACAGGTAGCACAGCAGCGACACGAGCACGCACGCCGACACGTAGTAGAAGAACCACGCTTCGTGTCCGATGCTCTTCATCCACAGCGCGACGTATTCGGCCGTTCCGCCGAACAGCGACACCGTGATCGCGTACGGCAACCCGACGCCCAGTGCGCGCACGCCGACCGGAAACAGTTCGGCTTTGGCCACGGCGCTGACCGACGAATACAGGCTGACGATCAGCAGCGCGGCGACGATCAGCGCCAGCGCGGCGCCGGTTGTCTGAACGCCGCGGAGCGCCTGGAAGATCGGTACGGTGCAGAGCGTGCCGAGTACGCCGAACGCGATCAGCAGCGGGCGACGCCCGAGGCGATCGGACAGGCTGCCGAAGATCGGCTGCATCGCGACGAATGCCAGCAGGCTGATCACGGAGACCATCGATGCGTCGGCCTTGCTCATCCCCGCGCTGTTGACGAGGAATTTCTGCATGTACGTCGTATAGGCATAAAACGCGACCGTGCCGCCGAGCGTCAGGCCGGCCACGATGAGGCACTCGCGTTTGTGGTGAAACAGGTCGGCGATCGACGCGTGGCGGCGCTTGCTGCGGCGGTGCTGCTCGAACGATGCCGTTTCCTGCATGTTGCTGCGCAGGAAGATCGCGCTGCAGGCCAGCAGCGATCCGAGCAGGAACGGGATGCGCCATCCCCAGCTTTCGAGTTGCGCGGTGGTCAGGAAAAACTGCTGCAGCACGACCAGCACGCCCATCGCGAGCAACTGGCCGAGCGACAGGGTCGCGAACAGGAAGCTCGAATAGAAGCCGCGCCGGGACTTGTCGGCCATCTCGCTCAGGTAGGTTGCCGAACTCGCGTATTCGCCGCCGAGGCTCAGCCCTTGCAGCAGTCGCGCGAAGACCAGGAGCACCGGCGCGGCAAGGCCGATCGTGTCATAACCGGGGGTCAGGCCGATGATCAGCGAGCCGACGCACATCGCCAGCACCGAGACGAGCAGCGCGGCCTTGCGTCCGTTGCGATCCGCGTACAGGCCGACGAGCCAGCCGCCGATCGGCCGCATGACGAAACCGACGGCGAAGATGGCCGCCGTGTTCAGCAACTGCACGGTCAGGTTGCCGTTGGGAAAGAACGCCTTCGCGAAATACAGCGAAAACGCGGAATACACGTACCAGTCGTAATACTCGATGAGGTTGCCTACCGATCCGCTGAAGATGGATCGGAGGTTCGCGAGGGTTCCGGTCGGCCGGGAATCCGTGGCCGTTGCAAGAGGGCTGACGCGCGACACGTAATGTCTCCGTTTCGATTGTGCTCGTGATCCGTGCAAGTGCCGGCCGTGGGCGGGCCGCTTGCGATCGGGTGTGGCAAGGTTAGAAGAGACAATGCATTGTAGAAAGCGAAATAATGACAAGGAGCCTGTTCGCTTTCTGGAAAGTCAGGCCGGCAACTCCCCGCTTCCGTGTCTGTTTCGGCGTCGTTCCGTGTTCCCCGGTTATCAGGGATCGATCGCCGGAAAGGCTTGTCCTGAAAGACGCTACGCGTTCCGGATACATTGAAATACAAAATATCGCATGCGATTTAATCGAATGCGCTTGACGTGGACGGGCGACAAGATCAAACTGCGTCGCATGCGATCGAATCGCATCTGAGACAAACCTCAACTGACGGAGCAAATGATGAGCAAGATCGAACAAGTGCTGTACACGGGCAAGACGCATACGACTTCCGGCGGCCGCGACGGTGCGGCACGCAGTTCCGACGGCCGCCTCGACATCCAGTTGTCGTCGCCGGGCAGCGCCGGCACCGGCACCAATCCCGAGCAACTGTTCGCGGCGGGCTGGTCGGCCTGCTTCATCGGCGCGATGCAGCTCGCGGCGCGTGCCGCGAAGGTGACGTTGCCGGCCGATCTCGCCGTCGACGCCGAAGTGGATCTCGGCACCGCCGGCAACGCGTACTTCCTGCAGGCCCGGCTGAACGTGAGCGTGCCGGGGCTCGATCGCGACGTCGCGCAGCGCATCGTCGATGCCGCGCACCAGACCTGCCCGTATTCGAAGGCGACGCGCGGCAACATCGACGTCGACATCCGTATCGCTTGAACGTGCGTCGGGCGGCCCGGCGCCGCCTGACCGAATGCCCGGTTCTTATTCTTTTTTCGAGGTGAATGATGAATACCCGACTGATCGCCGCCCTTCTCGTCGCTGTTTCGGCCTCTGCTGCCGCACCGGCGTTCTCCAGCGAAACCACCGTGACGCGTGCGCAGGTGCGCGCCGAACTCGCCCAGCTGCAACACGCCGGCTACCCGCTGAATCGCGCGACCGACGCAACCTATCCGGACGATCTCCAGGCCGCACTCACGCGGATCCAGGCGGCCGATGCGGTCGCCGGCAACGACCAGGCGTCCGGCTATGGCGGCAACGGCGATGCGGCCACGCAATCGGGCCGCCGGCATGCAGTCAGCGTGGCCGACCGCTCGGTGTATTTCGGACATTGAGCGTGCTTGCGCCGTTCGTCGAAACGCGAACCCTGAATTCCTTCCATCCCTGTTCTGTCGAGGTAAATGATGAAAACCCAATTGATCGCCGCCCTTCTCGTCGCTGTGTCCGCCTCCGCCGCCGCACCGGCGTTCGCCGATGAAGCCGTCGTGTCCCGCGCGCAGGTGCGTGCCGAGCTCGTCCAGCTGGAACAGGCCGGTTATCAGCCGGGCCGCGCGAACGATCCGCACTATCCGGTCGACCTGCAGGCCGCGCTGACGCGCATTCACGCGAACGACGCCGTGGTGGCCGATGCGACGACATCCGGCTACGGCAGCGAAACCGTCGCCGCGACGCAGTCGGGCCGCCGGCCCGCGACACGCGTCGCCGAACGCTCGATCTACTTCGGTCATTGAACGAAACCGCGAACGGCGCCGGCTGCCGGCGCACGATGCGCAACCACTGAATCCATTTTTTTGTCGAGGTGAATGATGAAGACCCCACTGATCGCCGCCCTTCTTGTTGCCGTGTCGGCCGCCGTTGCCGCGCCGACGTACGCTGGCGAAAGCACCGTGTCGCGTGCGCAGGTGCGTGCGGAACTGGCCGCACTGCAAAAGGCTGGCTACCTGCCGAACCGCCCCAACGACCCGAACTATCCGGACAATCTGCAGGCCGCGCTGCGCCGGGTTCACGACAGCGATGCGGTCGCGGTCGGGTCGCAAGCGTCCGGTTACGGCGACGATGCCGTCGGGGCGACGCAGTCGGGAAACCGCAGCGTGATTCGCATGGCGGAGCGCTCGATCTACTTCGGCCATTGAGCATGCGTCGCCGGAATCGTCACGCCCGTCCGGGCGGCGCGGTACGACGTGCGGGGAACGGGGGCGCGCGAGCACGACGCGCTCCTCGTCGCCTTTCGGCGGCAAGCAGCGATGCAGGTTGATGTACATCCGCTACTTGCGTCGGCCCGGGATTCGATCGCGCGCGGCACCGATGCGGCCGCCGGTTCTCGCGAACAGCGCGCATGCAAGAAGAGACAGCATTCGTGGCAGGCCGAACAACACCCCATTCCCGAGCGCGTTCACGATGATGAACGCACGTCTGCCGATGGCCCGGCGCCGCTCGAATCGAGTGACGGCGTATGGCGCAACCGGGTGATATCGACGCCGTGCAGGATCGTTGCTTCCGCAACCGCATCCCGCTGCGGCGGTGCATCGGGCCATTGACGGCCGATTGCATCGACCCGGCGTTCGAAGCGGTACACGACGGCGGGCGGAAAGTTCATCCACGCGATGCCGATCCGGATGGCGCGAATGTGCATCGCCTCCAGGTAGCGCGGCACGTAGGTGAACGGGTAGAACACGCCATCCGCGGCCAGGTGGCGCACGAACGCGCAGTGAACGATCGCGACGGCCTGTTCGACCGGCATCGCGACAAGCGGCATCTCGTCGAGGTGACTGCCGGTACCGGAGGGCACGGGCTGGCGGTGATCCTGTCGTTTCCGGTCATGGCGGAGCCGGCACGCGCCGGTAACGCTAGCCCGGGCTTCGGCAACACGTGCCGCGCACCCCGCACCGTACCGGTGACGCGATCGATGTTGCGCCGCGCCCTGCCCGTCCGGTCCCGGTCTATGCTGTGCAACCGAAACCTTCAATCGAGGAGCAGCCGATGTCCGATGCAACGACCGGAAACGCAACAGGCGCAACAGGCAGTACACACCCGCTCGACCATGTGGTGTGGAACGCGCTGACCGGCAGGCAGCGCCGCTTTGCGCTCGGCGATGGCCGTGCATGGCGGTTTCCGGCCGCCATCGCGCCGTTTGCCGCGATCGAGGATACCGGCGCGGCATCGTTCGACGCGTTGCGCGCACTGGTCGCCGCACACGGGCCGGCGGCACTCGTCATGCCCGACGAGATCGAATTGCCGGCGGGCTTGTCGGCGATCCGGCGCGCGACCCTGTTGCAAATGGTCTGGCAAGGGACGCCCGCCGCGGCACCTGAAGCGGGCCACGTCACGCTCGCCGAAGCCGACGTGCCGGACATGCTCGCGCTGACCACGGCCGCGCAGCCCGGCCCGTTCGGCCCGCGCACGTTCGAGCTCGGCCGCTACATCGGCATCCGCAGCGAAGGCAGGCTGGCCGCGATGGCCGGCGAACGGATGCAGGTCGACGGGTATACCGAGATCAGCGCCGTGTGCGTGGATGCCGCGTTCCGGCGGCAAGGGCTGGCGGCACGTCTGATCCGGTCGTTGATCGCGGCCATCGATGCGCGCGCGGAAACGCCTTTCCTGCACGTCCTCACGTCCAATCGGGTCGCGATCGAGCGTTATCTCGCACTGGGTTTTGTCGTGCGCCGCGAGATGCACCTGCTGGTGCTGGGCGACGGGCACGCATGACGACACGGCCGGCACGATGCACGTGCCGGCCGCTGGTAGCCCGTGGGCTTATTCGTCGGTCGAGCGGATCAGGTTGCCGCGCAGCGTGACGATCGCCTTCTGCATCTTCGCGAATTCGTCCGGCTTCAGCCCGGTGGCCTCGACCAGGTTCATGTCGAGCCCCTTCTCGCGCACGCGGCGCCCGCTCTTCGTCAGGCTGACGAGCACCTGGCGCTCGTCCGACGGATCGCGATGCCGCTCCAGGTAGCCCATTGCCTCGAGCTTCTTCAGGATCGGCGTCAGCGTATTGGATTCGAGGAACAGCTTCTCGCCGAGCTGGCCGACCGTCTGGTTGTCCTGCTCCCACAGCGCAATGATCGTGATGTATTGCGTGTACGTGAGGCCCAGCTCTTCGAGGATCGGCTTGTAGGCCTTGCCGAACGCGAGGTTCGTCGAGTAGATCGCGAAGCACAGGAACTCGGACAGTTTCGGCGCGGCGGTGGATGGTGCTTCGGTCGGTTTCATGAACGTCCTCCAGCGACGCGAACGGCCGCAGATGGACGGATTATATATCGCGTGCGATCTTATCGGAAGCATGATAAATCGGTCTCGATGAACCAACGGGCGCCGCGCGCCGTCAATGCGGCGTGCGGCGCTTGCCGGTCTGCACACGGCTGGCCGACAGCAGCGTGCATTGCACCGGATGCGCGATTTCGGTCGCGACTCCGCCTGCCGCAAACAGCAGGATCATCAGCCAGCGTTTCATGCGTCCTCCACGACCGAAAGGCTCGCGCCGTCGGCGACCGTCGCGTCGAGCGCATACGGGTCGATACCGTCGAGGCAGCCGAGATTGACGCGCCAGCAGGCCGGGTCCTTGCGGGTCTGATGGAACGGATAGACGCCGCAATGGCTGCAGAAATAGTGGCGTGCCGTGTGTGTGTTGAAGCGGTAGCACGTCAGCGCGCCCTCGCCTTCGACGATCTTCAGTTCGCTCGCGGCGAACATAGGACTCATCAGCGCGCCGCGCCGGCGGCACAGGCTGCAGTTGCAGCGAACCGCCGGCGTCACGGCGGCTCGGACTTCGAATCTGACGGCCCCGCAATGGCAGGACCCTTTGAGCCAGGTTGCAGACATCGTGCACTCCAGAAGAGGTCATGCCTGCTTTATAGCGGACGCCCGAACCTGCGATGTATCGCGATGTATCGGCGGTTCGCGCAGATACAGGACGTTTCAAATCGGCGGCGGGCAATCGTGTTGCATTCTCCGATCGCCGGCATGCGCATGCGGCCCGCCGCGCGTGGAGCGCGGATCGCGCGATCAATCCAGCACGTGCTGCATCCGCTCGATCGCCGCCCGCGTCTCGCGTTCGAGTGCGGCGAACAGCTCGGCCGCCGGCAGCTGCCGCACGAGCGGCGCCGCCTGCCCGGCCCACTGCGCGCCGTAGCCGAATTCGCCCTTTGCCTTCGCGGCTGCATGCAGCGCCTTGCCGGCGTCGTAGGCGATCGGGTACGCGGGCGTGGCCGGCGCCTGCGGGTCGTCGCCGAGCGCGGTCAGCCGGTTCGCGATCCCGCGCGCGATCCGGCCGGAGATCGCGGCCGTGAACGTCGTGCGCCGTGCAGCGTCGCTTAGCAGCGCGCGGCGATAACCATCGTCGATCGCTGTCTCCGGGCACGCGACGAACGCGGTGCCGAGCTGCGCGGCCTGCGCGCCGAGCGCGAGCGCGGCGGCGATGCCCTCGCCGTCCATGATGCCGCCGGCGGCGATCACCGGCAGCGCGCATTCGCGCACGATCAGGCGCGTGAGCGCGAACGTGCCGAGGCGGTCGTCATGGGCGGTCGAATCGAACACGCCGCGGTGGCCGCCCGCTTCGATGCCCTGCGCGACGATCGCGTCGATGCCGGCGGCGGCGATCCGGCGTGCCTCGTCGAGATTCGTCGCGGTCGCGAACAGCGTGACGCCCGCGCGCTTCAGCGCGTCGATCACGTCCGCGGACGGCAGCCCGAAATGGAAGCTGACGACGGCCGGCTTCTCTTCGACGAGCAGCGCCTGCATCGCGTCGTCCGCGACGAAGCTCGTATAGATCTCCGACAGCGATGCGGGCGGCGTCGCGCCGTATTCGCGGAACGCCGGCGCGAGCCAGTCGAGCCAGGCGCGTTCGACGGCCGCGTCGGCGCGTGCCGGCCGGTGGCAGAACACGTTGATGTTGAACGGCCGGTCGGTGAGCGCGCGCGTGTCGCGGATCATCCTGCGGGCGCCGTCGGCGTTCGTCGCGCCCACGCCGAGCGAGCCGAGCCCGCCCGCATTCGACACGGCGGCCGCCAGCGCCGGCGTGTTGACGCCGGCCATCGGCGCCTGGACGATCGGTGTGCGCACGCCGAGCGCGCGCAACAGCGTACGGTTGTCGGTCGCTTGATTCATGTCGCTGGCCTCCTGCAAGATCCGCAATCGAAATGCCTCGACCGGATGCGGGCCGAAGCGCGTGGGTCGGGTTCGGATCGGTGCGCGTGGGTCGTGCCTCGCGCGCAGCCGGTCGCATGAAAGTTCTGTCGAAAAAGCGCGCAGCCGTGCGGTGCGGTGTTTGCCGTCGCGGCGACGGCGTACGACATCGCGCGTTGCGCGTTGCGCGGCGCGGCACCTGCTGCTGCGCCCATCCTACGCCCGCCCGTGGCCCGCCGGCCAGCGGCCAGCGGCCAGCGGCTATCGGCCGCGCGCCCAATGCGCGAGCCCCGCGCAAGCCGCCAGCAGCGCACCCGTCACGAAGAACACCGAATGCAGCCCGAGCGCGACGCCGATCTGCCCGCCGATCACCGGGCCGATCACCTGCCCGCTGAACTGGGCGGACTGAAGGTAGCCGAGCATCTGCCCGGTCGCGCGCTCGTCGACCGATTGCCGCACGAGCTTGCCGATCGACGGCAGCAACCCCGCGAGGGTCATGCCCATCAGCGCGCGCAGCGCGGCGAGCTGCCACCAGTACGTGACGAACGCCTGCGGCACCATCGCGAGCGCGGTCAGCAACAGGCAGCCGATGATCACGTTCCAGCTGCCGATCCGGTCGGCCAGCGCGCCGAGCCGGGCGGCGGTCAGCATGCTGCCGAGCGCCGAGCACGCCATCACGACGCCGGCGATACGCGCAAGATGATCGCCACCGACACCGAGGCCGCCGATATAGACGGTGATGATCGGTTCGATCGACATGTTCGCGAGCAGCACCATCATCGCCGTCACCAGCAGCGCGGCCACCGCCGCACGATTCGTGCCGCGTGACGTGCCGGCCGTCGCGCTCGTGGTGCGCGGTTTCGCGTCGGTGCCCGCGTGGAAATCCTCCTTCACGACGAAGATCGTCAGCAGCGCGGCGACGGCGATCATCGCGCCACCGGCGAAGAACGTACCGCGAATGCCGAGCCAGCCCGGCAGCAGCCCGCCGACGAGCGGCCCGACCAGGTTGCCCGCGAGCGCGCCGGTCGACAGGATGCCGAGCGCCCAGCCCGCGCGTTCGCGCGGCGCCTGCGTGCCGACCATCACGGTCGAGGCCGACGCGTAACCGCCGACGAGCCCCGCGAGCAGCCGCAGCACGACGAGTTCGACCACGTTGTGCGCGACGCCGATCAGCGACATCACGATCGCCATGCCGATCGCCGCGCGCACGAGCATCGGCTTGCGGCCGAAGCGGTCCGCGAGCCGGCCCCACAGCGGCGCGGTGACGGCCGTGCCGAGAAACGTCGCGCCGAACGCGACGCCCGACCACTGGATCACGGCCGATTGCGCTTCGACGCCGAGTTGCCGCACGTACAGCGGCAGGAACGGCAGCAGCATGCTCAGGCTGACGAGCGTCGTGAACGACCCGAACACGCACACGGCGAGATTGCGCCGCCAGTAGCGCGCGTTGCGTTCGGCGTAGCCGGCGGCGGGCCGTTCGGCCCGTGCCGCGGCGGGGGCTTGCGAGATCGTGCTCATTGCGCCCTCGCCGTCGTGGTCGTCGGTGCGGCAAACCCTTGGGCGACGAAGTTCGCTGGCAACGGCACCAAGGCGAAACGCGCAACGCCGATGCCGGATCCGACGCGGCGCGCGCCGAACGCACGGGCGCGGGGCCGGCCAGGAAGCGCTCGATACATATTGACCTCCATTCGCTGAACGGGCGCCATGCGCGTCCGTTGGTTGAAGGAAGTCTAGATTGAGCCGATTGCCGAGTGAATCGCCGTCACTCGAAAGCCATTCTTCCGCATCGCGGTTCAATCGCCGTCGGTGATGGCCGCCAGCCGCGCGAAGTGCTCGCGCAGGCGCGGCGCCGCGAAATCGACGAACGCGCGCACCTTCGGTACGGAAAGGCGCCCGTAAGGCGTGACGAGATGGATCGGCAACGGCGCGTGTTCGCTGTCGCGCAGCACGATCCGCAGCGTGCCGTCCCGCACCGGTTCGGCGACGTGATAGGAAAAGAGCCGCGTGACGCCGTGGCCGGCGACGGCCGACGCGACCGCGCCGCGGATCGTGTTGATGATGAAGCGCGGCGCGAACTGGACGACCTGCGGCAGCGCCGCCGGCGCGGACGGCGGGAAGCTCCACGAATCGAGGCCGAAATGCGTCATCGAGATGATCCGGTGCCGGGCGAGATCGGCCGGCGTCTCGATGGCCGGATGCGTGGCCAGGTAATCGGGCGACGCCACGACGACCCGCCGCACCGCGCCGACCGGAATCGCGACCAGCGTCGAATCGCTCAGGTGCGCGATCCGCAGCGCGACGTCCATGCCTTCGTCGATCAGGCTGACGGGACGGTCGAGCAACTGCAGGCGGATCGACACGGCGGGATGGCGTTCGATGAATTCGTCGAGCAGCGCGCGCAGCACGTCCTCGCCCGCGGCGACCGGCGCGGTGACGGTAAGCATGCCGCGCGGCGCCGAGCGTTCGTCGGCGACCAGCATGTCGGCTTCCTCGAGATCGGACAGGATGCGGCGGCACGCGGCGGCGTAGCGTTCGCCGGCTTCGCTGAGCCGGATCGTCCGGGTCGTGCGGTACAGCAGCGCGGTGCCCGTGTGCGCCTCGAGAAACGCGATCGCGCGGCTGACCGCCGCCGGCGACCGGCCGAGCTTGCGGCCCGCGCCCGCGAGGCTGCCTTCGTCCAGCGTGGCGACGAACACCTTCATCGCGTCGATTCGATCCATGGTTTGAGCGGGCCGGGTGCGAACGGCCGTGTGATGGGCGGCAGGCAAGCGAGCGAGCAGTCTACCGCACACCGGTGCGATGCCCGGCCCGGGGGATGCTGCACTTGCCGCTTTGGCCCTACAATGCGCAGGCGAAAAAACCGCACGAAAGGCCGTCAGGGCGCCGCGTTCATCGAACGCAGCGTCCGACATTCAAGCGGTTCCGCTGAATAACGAACCACAACCAACCCGCACTCATGAAAAGAAGAACATTTCTCGCGCTACCCGTCGTGGCCGCGTCCGGCATGCTTGCCGGCTGCTCCAATTTCGGCCCCGTCACCAAGGCGTGGATGAGCGATTCGAAATACGACGAAACCTTGTCGACGTTCCTGATTACCGCGGACGGCAAACAGCTCGTCGTGCTCGGCAAGAAGTATCACTACATCTTCGAGATGCCGCCGAGCCTTGCGACGGTGCTCAACGCCCCCTATCGCCCCAAGATTCACACGGCGTTCAGCGATTTCGAGGCGCACGGCGACGCGATTACCGGTCAATACACGATGCGGCTGGACTACGCGGATGCGCCGACCGGCTCCGACGTGCGCGAGCGTGCGCTCGCGGACGGTTTCAAGAAGGACGGTGCCTACCTGGAGTCGGAAGGCAGGATCAGCGGCAAGCGCTATCTGCCGAACGATGTCACGTCTTCGTCAGTCCCGCAGGCGTTCAATCGGCCGTACGAGGTCACGGTGACGGACAAGCTGACGGCTGTCGGCCGCGGCGCGAAGCTGGCCTTGTCGCCGATCGCGATGGCGGCCGATGGCGCGTTGGGCCTGCTCGGCCTTGCCCTGTTTCCGATCGCGCTCACTACCTTCATCATCGTGGCGAGTTGAGGTGCGATCGGCGATGAAATCTCCTGTCCGAAACCTGTTCCGCGTCGGCTGCATGGCCGCCTGCCTCGCGTTCGCGCAACATGCCGCTGCCGAAAGCGACTGGGACGCCGCGCGCCATGTCCGTACCGACTGGGTGTTCGCGTCGATGAAGGAAAGCGACGTGCGGCCCACGCTCGATCGCGCGCTGAAGGACCAGGCGCGCTGGGCCGGTCTGCCCGGCAACGCACCGGATGCCGGTGCGTTCAGCTGCACGAAGCTCGCGCTGCCGCCGCCGTCGGCCGAAGCGCAGGCCGCGTTCGACGCGGCGCCGTCGTCGCGCGGCCGCGACGCCGACAAGGCCTACGCGAAGGCCGCGTCGCTCGGTTCGTGGCGTGCGGCCGCGCGCCTCGCGAGCAGTTCGCTCGACGACGAGGATTGGGAAGGCGCGCAGCCGGAGATTGCGTGGCTGCTCGTTCATCATGTGCCGGCCGGCTACAACAAGCTCGCGGATGTCTTGCAGGCGATGTCGGGCTACGACGGCGAAACGCCCGGCGAGGGCATGAGCGGGATGATCGCGTCGCTGCGCTGGCGCGCGGCGCGCGAAGGCGATCCGGTCGCGCAGATGGAAATGGCCGACCTGTTCGAGAAGCTCGGCCAGCCCGATCTCGTCACCGCGTTGCGCGCGTGTGCGACGCAGCAGAATCCCGCGCTGAAATGATGCGAGCCGGTATGCCGCAATGACGGGCGGCATACCGGCTCGTGCGGTGACATTTGCCGTGACGTTGCCGCATCAGACTTCGTACCGCACCGCATGCGCTTCGGTGGGCAGCGGCGGATCCCAGCGCGGCAGCATCGCCTCGAGCGCGCGGTTCGTCAGCGACGTGTCGCGCCGCGCGTTACGGCGCAACAGCTCCGCGCGCGGCTGCTCGAGATAGACGAGCGTCACGTCGGCGCCGTACGCGAACAGCAGGTCGAGCGTCTTCTTGCGCATCAGTGGCGACAGGTTCGTCGCGTTCCACACGAACGGCCGCTTCTCCCGCAACAGTGCCTTCGCGGCGTCGACCGCACGGTGCGCGACGGCGCCCTCGTTTTGGCCATGGCGCAGCCCCAATGCATCGCGTGCATCGTCGAACGACACGACGGGCAGGTCCGGATGATGCCGCGCGACCCATGTGTTCTTGCCCGACGCGGGCAGGCCCGACATCACGACGACCCGCGAGCCCGGCGTGCGGAACAGCGGATAGTCGGGATGCACGTCCGCGCCGCGAAAGTAGCTGAGCGCGGTGTGCGCATCGGCGAACGCGCGCGGCTGGCCATAACACCCCTCTTCCCGCGCCAGTTCGCGCAACAGTTCGATGTTGTCGAGCACGCGCTGCGTATCGCTGCAGATGCGCCCGCGCATATCGGCTTCGGCGAGCAGGCACAGCAGCGGCAGGCTCACCTGCCACGACAGTTCGCGCGCGATGAACTCGGGCGTGCCGCGGCGCGACCCGCTCATCGCGAAGAACGGCACCTGGTGCACGGCGATCATCCGGCAGATCGCCTCGCGCACCGCGAACGGCACGCCGGCATCCCACAGCGCGATACGCGCATCGATCGCTCCCTTGCGCGAGTGGCCGGGATGACCGATCGCGCCGGTGACGGGATCGACGATCGTCGTGCGGTACTTCGCGATGTCGTGCAGCAGCGCGGCCAGGAACACGATTTCCTGGTCGGCGCGCGATGCGGCCTGATAACCGGGCAACGCGAGCAGCGCATCGATCACCATCGTCGTATGCGTCCACACGTCGCCTTCGCCGTGGTGTGCCGGCTCCTGCGGTGTCGTTTTCGCCTGTTCGAGCGCGGGAAATGCCGCGACGCATGCGCGGTAGTCCGGCTGCCGTCCGGGCGCGGGCACGAGTGCCTGTAGTTCTTCGTACTTCATGATCAAGACTCCTCTCGAAACGGCGCACGGTCGTTCCGTATTCATGGGTGCGCGCGCGTCGCGGCGATCGATCGCCACGTGACCGTCGGCCGCGGCGCATACAGGTCGACATCCGGCGCGAGCAGGTTCGGGATGAACGGCTGCTCCGAGTGATGGCGCGCCGATTCGAGAATCGCCTGCACGAAATCGTGGCGGACCCACTTCAGGCGCGCGGTCGTCGTGTCGTCCGTCTCGACCTTCACGTAGAGCCCTTCCGCGCGCGCCGACTTGTCGCACTGCTGCCATGCGCGTGCGAGGTCGAGCCCCTGCCGCCGCACCGTTTCCTCGAACGCGCTACGCCAGTCCGGCGTCTTCGCGAGCGACGGGCCGAGCAGTGCCTTCAGGTCGGCGAGCCGCGCCGGGGCGATGCCTTCGTACAGCACGGGCACCGACAGCACGGGCCCGTCGGCAAGCAGCGCGCGACGCGCGCACGTCGACAGGAAACGGCCCGTCGTGCGGTCGAACACGTCGAATTCGAAGAAGTGATGCGGCAGCGCGTCGTAGAACACTGCGTGCTTCTTGCTCATCGTCTCGCCGTACATCACGTAGCGATCGCCGAGGCGGTCGAGCAGCCAGCCTGCATGGGTGGCGGCCCACGTCTTCACGAAACCGAACTGCCGCTCGCGGCCGCCGCCGGCCAGATAGTGGCCGCGCGACTGCAGCAGCAGTTCGCCCGCCGGGCCGAAGCTGATGCCCGTGTTCGCGCCGTCGAGCTTTTCCTCGACGACGATGTGTGCGCCCGCGAGGGTGCGATAGGGAACGTGTTCGCGACCTTCGTCGCCGTCCTGCAGGCGCGAGCCTTCGAGATGCGGCGTGCGCGGGTAGCGGGCGAGGTCGAGCGATTGCGCGTATGCGCGAAAATCCAGCGTCATGGTCTTTCTCCGGAAACAGGGGAAAAAGCCGACGACGTGAACGAACGGTCTGGTGTGCGTTGCGGTGTCAGTGCTTGTCCGGGCGCGTTCCTGCAGTCGACGTTCCGGCGCCGCGAGGCGGGCGGAAACGGGCAGGACGACACGCGGCCGGGACGGCAGTCGTCGGCGTATCAGGCGAAGGGACGAATGTTTGCGGGCACTTGGATCACCGGTTCGATGAGGGTTCAGGGATGAAGCAGGCGGATGCTACGAAACGGCTTTTGCACTGTCAAGCGCTGTCGGAACCCGCTGATGCAGCCGCCTGCATGCGTTGAGTGCCTGCTGTGGCGTGCCGCACGCGCCATCGGCACGAACATTGTCAG
This sequence comes from Burkholderia sp. ZZQ-2, assembly GCF_050768715.1. NCBI lineage: Bacteria > Pseudomonadati > Pseudomonadota > Betaproteobacteria > Burkholderiales > Burkholderiaceae > Burkholderia > Burkholderia sp. ZZQ-2. Next base: position 25,805 of record NZ_LDVA01000130.1, read on the forward strand.
GATGTCTATATGTGTGTTTTTAGCCACATCGGGCGACGATTCAATGGGCAGCGCCGTGCTGCCCGCTTGCTGCGCCCGCTGCGTGCATGCTAGAGTCGCCGCCATTCCGATCAACCCCTCACTCGCAAGGAGAAGAACATCATGACGTCACGCCAACGCTCCTCCCGTCGCGGGTCGTAGTCCGGGTTTTTCGCGTCCGTCCGTTTCATCGTACACGCCACGCAGCAGCACACCGTATCGCCGTCACGGCGATGAGCCGGGTCGTTCCGATCCGGTCGTGCCGCCCTCTTCCCGACTTCCGATGTCGGGCAGCGCATTCGAGCGCTGCCTGCGCCATGGCCCGCCGTTCTACCTTTTCATCGAACGGAAACCTCCATGGGCAATTCCATGCAATACCTGGGCGAGCGCGTCACCTTGTGCGCTTGCGCCACCACCTGGATCGAAGGTGAGGCCATCCGGCAGCTCGAACACGCTGCCACCCTCCCCGGCATGCGGCGTGTCGCCGGCATGCCCGATCTTCACCCCGGACGCGGCTACCCGGTCGGCGCCGCGTTCTTTTCGACGGGCCGGCTGTACCCGGCGCTGATCGGCGGCGATATCGGCTGCGGAATGGCGCTGTGGCAAACCGCGCTCGATGCGCGGCGCGTCAGCGCGTCGAAGCTCGCGAGCCGGCTCGGCTCGATCGACACCACGCCCGATACAAGCTGGCAGCCGCTCATCGCGGCCGCCGGGTTCGCGGATCACGCGTTCGCGGCATCGCTCGGCACGATCGGCAGCGGCAATCATTTCGCGGAAGCGCAGCGGATCGACGCGGTGTACTACGCCGATGCCGTCCAGGCGCTCGGCCTCGATCACGACCGCCTGCTGCTGCTCGTGCACAGCGGGTCGCGCGGTTTCGGCCAGTCGATCCTCGAACAGCACATGCGCGAGCACGGCTACAACGGGCTCGACGACACGGATGCCGCATGCACGGCATACCTTGCGCGCCACGACGCGGCGTTGCGCTACGCGATCGCGAATCGCGACCTGATCGCGCGGCGCATGCTGGCGCGCTGGCGCAGCGACGGCCGGTGCGTGCTCGACGTGAACCACAACCTGGTGAGCCGCGCGCGCGTCGACGGCGAGCCCGGCTGGCTGCATCGCAAAGGTGCGACGCCGGCCGATGCGGGGCCGGTCGTGATTCCCGGGTCGCGCGGCGACTACAGCTATCTCGTCGCCCCCGTGCGGCCCGACGATGCGGCCAGCCTCGCGTCGCTTGCACACGGCGCGGGCCGCAAGTGGGCGCGCGGCGATTGCAAGGGGCGTCTCGAACGGCGCTTCACCCCGTCGCAGCTCACGCGTACGCCGCTCGGCAGCCACGTCGTCTGCGAAGACCGCGAACTGCTGTACGAGGAAGCACCGCAGGCCTACAAGCCGATCGACAGCGTCGTCGACGCGCTCGAGGCGGCCGGCCTGCTGCGCAAGCTCGCGCGGCTCGCGCCGGTGCTGACCTACAAGACGTCCGGGGAGGCAGGCCGATGCTGATGCAGATTTCTTCGGCACACGGGCCGCTGGAGTGCCAGCTCGCCGCGGCCAATGCGTTGCGGCGCCTGCAGGCGGAAGCCGATGCGCAGCGCGTCGTCGTCACGGTGCTCGATGTGCAACCGGGCGAACGGCCCGGCACGTTGCGCTCGGCGCTGCTCGATCTCGACGGTGCCGGCGCGCAGGCGCTGGCGGACCGCTGGACGGGCACGCTGCAATGGATTTGCGCGAGCCCGTACCGGTTGCGCCATCCGCGCAAGAACTGGTTCATCGGTGTCACGCGCTGCGCCGACGCGCAGCCGCTGCCGGATGGCGACGTGCGGTTCGAAGCGATGCGCGCACGCGGGCCGGGCGGCCAGCACGTGAACAAGACGAGCTCGGCGATTCGTGCGACCCATGTCGCGACCGGCCTGTCGGTGCGCGTGGAAAGCGAGCGCAGCCAGCACGCGAACAAGCGCCTCGCGCTGCAGTTGCTGCAGGTTCGACTGCAGCAGGAAGCCGACCGTCACGCGTCCGACGCGCGCCGGCAGCGGCGGATGCAGCACTTTGCGCTCGAGCGCGGCAACCCCGTGCGCGTGTTTCACGGGGCGGCGTTCGTGCCGGCCGACTGAGCATGACGGCCCGGCTGCCGGCGGTTGTTTCGCCGGCAGTCGGGCAACGGGCCTCATGGTTTTCCCGGCCAGCCGGTTGCGTGAGCGCGCCGGCGGTTCCGGTGCGCGACCGCACGCCACGCAGGCTGCACGGGCCTCACGCGCGGATGCCGGCTGTCGCGTGTTCCGCACCCTTTCTGCGCGGGAAAGGACGCTTGAAACATCCGCAATTATCACGTGCCGCGGATTTGCCCACCATGTGCCGGACGATCGGTACAGCCCGCCTGTCCGGCCCTTTCAACGGGCTTGCGGTGCCTGCCGCCACGTCGTGCGACCGGATGCATCGCGCCGGTCGCGAACGGCCGGGCCTCGCGCCACGGCGTACCGATAATCAGGAGACACGATGAACAGCCATTCCCTCGATCTCGGCGGCGACGCGGGCGAACCCGCGCCCGCACGACCTGCGGCCGCCGCCGGCACGGGCGCCGCCGCGTCGGCCCTCCCCGCCCGCCGCGTCACGCTCGGCGATTTCATGGACGACCTGCCGGTTGGCGCATTGCACCGGTTCGTCGTCTGGGTGATCGGCATCGGGCTGTTTTTCGACATGTACGAGATCTTCCTCGTCAGCACGATCGGTTCCGCGTTGCAGAACGAATACGGGCTGAGCCGGCAGAGCACCGATTTCAAGCTACTGCTGGCCTCGGCGTTCATCGGCATGTTCGTCGGCGCGATGTGCCTCGGCAGCCTCGCCGACCGCATCGGCCGGCGCAAGGCCTTCCTGCTGACGCTCACGTGGTACAGCGCGTTCTCGCTGGTCGGCGCGTTTTCCGTGAACGCCGACATGCTCGTCGCGTGCCGGTTCCTGACCGGCATCGGCGTCGGCGCGATCTATCCGGTTGCCGACAGCTTCCTGTCCGAGATCCTGCCGAAGGAAAAGCGCGGGCGGCTCGCCGCGTGGGCCTATACGACTTCCTATGTCGCGGTGCCGCTCGTCGGTTTCCTCGCGCTGTGGCTGAATCCGCTGCACGTGGGCGGTGTGGCCGGCTGGCGCATCATCCTCGCGATCGGCAGCCTCGGCGCGGTGTACGTGCTGTTAGTCCGGCACCGGCTGCCGGAAAGCCCGCGCTGGCTGCTCGCGCAGGGCCGCACCGCCGATGCATACGCGGCATTGCGGCGCTTCGCGGAGGGCACCGGCGTGCGCGTGCCCGAGCAATTCGCGGAACCGGTCGAGCCGCAACGGCCGCTCGGGCTCGGCGAGCGTATCGCGCTGCTGCGGCGCGAACCGTACGGCGCGCGCTACCTGATGCTCGCGATCTTTCATCTGTTCCAGGGCTTCGGCTATTACGGCTTCGGCACGCTGGCCGGCACGGTCGTGAAGAGCCGCGGCTTCGACGTGACGGATAGTACGCTGTTCATCGCGCTGTCGTTCATCGGCTATCCGGTCGGCTCGCTGCTGTCGATTCCGCTGCTCAACTGGATCGAGCGCCGCACGCTCGTGATTGCGTCGATCCTGTCGATCGCGGCGTTCGGGCTGTGCTTCGCGTACTCGGGCCAAACCGTGCTGATCGTCGGCTTCGGGTTCCTGACGACCTGCGCGTCGAACGTGTTCAGCAACGCGTATCACGTGTACCAGGCGGAGATCTTTCCGGCGCGCGTGCGCTCGACGGCGATCGGCAGTACCTATGCGCTGTCGCGCATCGTCAGCGGTGCGCTGCCGTTCGTGTTGCTGCCGGTGCTCGGCGGTTACGGCGCGGGCGCGATGTTCGGCGTGATCTCGGTTGCGCTCGGCATTGTCGCCGTCACGCTGCGCGTGCTCGGGCCGCTGACGACGCGGCGCAGCCAGGACGAAATCAATCCGGTTTGAGCGTGTGTCGATGCGGGGCGCGGGAACGCGCTCACGCATCGTTCCTGATGCTTCGCGGATGGCCGGGCTATCGGTCGCCCGGCGGCCCACGGCAGACGGTCGCATCTTCCGCGCACGGTCACGGTTACGGCCGCGGTCACGCAACGCCCGCGTGCGCCGACCGCTGGCGGGCGAAATCCGAAGCGGGATGCCCGGCGATCGACGGTTGCGCCCTTCACTGCGCGCCGTCGCGGCAAGGGCCCTGCGAGGCCATGTCCGCTCGGGAAACGACGACCGTGAATTCGATCCCGGATTCAAAATCCAGTGTCATGGTCGAGAAGCGCGGATCGTCATCGAGATAGTGCTTGTACGGTCGAACGGCGTCCTCGGCCGTGTACATGTTGTCGGCCAGGACGATCGACCCCGGGCGCAGCAGGCGCTCGATCTGCCTGAACAACTTCAGGTAGGCGTCGGCCCAGACGTCGATGAATACCATGTCGAAGTGCCCGTCCAGCTCGGCAACGGTCTCGAATACGTCGCCCTCCCGGATGTCGACATGGGCGTCCAGGCCCGCCGTGCCGACGTGATCGCGCAAACGGGCGCACTTGAGCGGGTCGCGCTCGGTCGCGACGACCACGCCACGGCCCAACGTGCGCAGTGCCTCGGCGAAATACAGCGTGGACACGCCGCACGAGCTGCCGAGTTCGAGGATGCGGGCCGGCCGTTGCGAGAGCACCATGTTGCGCAAGAACCCGCCCGTTTCCGGCGACACGGCCAACGATAGCCGGCTGCCTTCCGGGGATTCGAAGTCGTCGGTGAACAGCCCGAACGTTTCGAGAAACCGCCCCCGCAGACGGGGGGCGATCGCTTCGTATTCCTCTGCTAACGACAGAAGCTCCTCGTTCGATCCCAGGAACTGCGCGCGGGCGCGGGCGATGATTTCGGTCCGGCTCTCTTCGTGGAGCCGTCGCAGAAGAACGGCGGTAGGTGAAGCCATGTGCGTTCCTTGACGAGATTGATCACGTCGACGATGTATTCGGCGGCGCCTCTTCCGCCAGGGTTTCGGCGCGGTCGCTCGATATCGGCGACATGCGGAGGTTGTCATGCGATTCGGGCGAGCGTGATGGCGCGCTCGGGGCACGCGGTCACACACAGTCCGCATGACCGGCACGCATGCGCGTTCGGCGTGTAGGCGACTTCCATGCCGTGCACGCGCAGCTTCAGGCGATGCATCAGGCCGAGGCCGACGTAATCGGCCGGGTCGATGCGTCTGACCTCGAACACGTTTTCAGGGCAAACCGCGACGCAATCCCCTTTGCCTTCGCAACGCTTCAGATCGACGACCGGCGCGATCACGCCCGGTTGCTGTTTGCAGTCGCCCGTGGATTTTTCGCGCACGTTCACGCTCCCGAGGGCCGGTCGTCGCCGGAGCGCCACGCGTTGCGGAAATGCTCGCGTTCCTCGGGCGTCATCGATTCCCACTTGCGCCAGTGGCGCCGGCCGCGCCAGCCGTGGTGTCCGCGGAATCCGCCGAACAGGATGCGGCTCAACACGAGCAGGCCCAGCGCCCGGGCGAAATCGATCGTACGGGCACCGACGAACAGCGCCGGCATCACCCAGTTCCACAACATCATGACGACCCATCCGAGCACGCCTATGGCAATCAACGCGAGCACCGCCTTGCCCGCACATCTGATTCGAAAATTCATTTGTCGACTCCTCTAGGGTCTGTTTACATATGGAACGCACATGCGTTGCCACGAGAACGGCCGCTCGCGAGGCGCGTGACGCCGCGAATACTGACGTATTCGCAAGGAGCGCAACGCGGCGAGCGGCCGTTCTCGTGGCAACCCCTAATTAAAAAATTCATTCCACGGGAATGCCCGAAATCGCCCGTATGGCGGCGTCGCTCGTCGCTTGTCCCCCAAGGGGACTTCCTGCGGGGCGTTTGGCTCGGCCAAACGGCGCTCCTCACTTCTTGCCCTACGCCCCGGAGGAAGTCCCCTTGGGGGACGAGCGATTTCGGGCATTCGCATGTGCGTTCCATATGTAAACAGACCCTAGATATTGTCCAGTTCGTCATGAATGAGCTGCAGTCGTGCACGCAGATGCAAGACCGCATAGCGTTTGCGCGCGAGCAGCGTATTGAGCGCAACGCCGCTTTGCGTGGCCATCTCCTTGAAGGAACGGCCCTCCAGTTCGTGCGCGATAAATACCTCGCGCTGATTCGCCGGCAGCTCGTCGAGCGCATCCTGCAAGGCTTCGAGCAGGAGCGTGCGCGCGTAGACTGCTTCGGGGCCGGCATCATGCGCCGGCAGCACGAAATCCAGGCGGTACTCGCTGTCCGCGTCGTCGTCGACCTCGGACAGATCCGTCAGCGGCTGCTCCTTCTTCTTGCGAAAGCGGTCGACGATACGGTTGCGCGCCGCGCGGAACAGCCACGCGCTCACCTGTTCGATCGGCGCCGGAAGCCGGTAGGCCTGGACGAATTCGTGAAACACGTCCTGAAGGATGTCCTCGGCATCGTCCGGGTCGCGAATCCGACGCCGGATGAAGCTCACCAGCCTCGTTCGTTCACGCATCACTATCGCGGTGATGTCGCGGTCTGGGTCGGTCATGTGCGTGAAGTGGGTGGCGATTCCATGCACCTGAAGACGTTTCAGGCGCGGGAATATTGTGTCGAGTGTGAAAAATGACTGCTCAACGGGGCGGCTTCAAGGGAGAGATCGGTTACACCGCCCGTCCAGCGGGCAGCAATTGGTCCGGCCCGACGGTCATCGCCGACACGAGCGGGAACGGTGTAACGATAGTGCAAGGAACGAACCCGCGACGACAAGGCGAAGCATGCGCTTCGCGGCGACGAAGTGTGCGGGCGGCAGGCACGGGCGTTGCCGAGGCGAGACAGGAACGCGCGTGCCGTGCTCGCGACTGTCGGCTGCATCCGGGCGGTACTACGCGCCGGCTGTTCGCGGTCGTCGGCCGGTCGGTCTGGCGCGGCTGCTACGAATGGCTTCCCACAACGGCATCGGCTTCCCGCAGCGGCGAGCCGAACGTGCCCCGACGATCGCCCTTCCCCGAAGCCGCACCGCGACAATTCCCGCCAGCTCGCAGGCCGGCCTCAACGCGCCGACATGAAATCGAACAGCTTCGCGATATCGGTCGTCAGCACCGTTCCGGCCTTCACGCCGACCCAAAGCGTGCGCGTCGCCCACGCATCGTCGAGCTTCACGACCCCGAGCCGCGCCGCGCGCTCGCCGGTCACCGCGTCGCGCGGCAGGATGCCGATCCCGAGCCCCGCCTCGATCATCCGGCTCACGCCGTCGAAATTCGATACCTGGATCCGCAGCTTCAGCGAGCGCTCGACCGCGAACGCGGCGTCGGTCATGCGCGCGAGCAGCGAACTGCCGTCGCTGAGCCCGACGTAGTCCTCGTCGAGCGTGTCCGCGAAGCGGATGCTGTCGCGCGCGGCGAACCGGTGCGTGCGCGGCACGAGCAGCACGAGTTCGTCGCGGCGGTACAGCCTTCGTTCGATACCGGGCGCCGGCACGTTGTCGGCGAACACGCCGAGATCGGCCTTGCCGGACGCGAGCGCGTCGACGATCTCGTGGCTCAAACGCTCCTCGAGGCTGACCTTGATACCCGGATTGTCGGTGAGGAACGCCGCGAGATCGGCGGGCAGGAACTGGACGATCGCGGACGTGTTGGTCCACACATGGATGTGGCCACGCACGCCGGCGACGTAGTCGCTCATCTCGTGCGCCATCCGGTTGACCTGCTCGATCACCTTCGCCGCATGGTCGAGGAGCGCGCGGCCCGCGGGCGTCAGCTCGACACCGCGCGCATGCCGGACGAACAGCGCGCTGCCCGTCACGCTTTCGAGCTCGGCGATGCGCTTGCTGACCGCGGACAGCGTGAGCTGGCCATGCTCGGCCGCTTTCGTCAGGCTGCCGTGCTCGGCGACGAGCGCGAACACGCGCAGCGATTGCAGATCGAAATGAAGCGGATTCACCATGTCGTGGGTCCTGGGTAGGCCAGGCCGGCGCTTGCCGTCAGCACGGCGGCCTGACGCCGATCATACGCCCGGCCGACCCCGCGCGATACGGTGCGGTACGGTGCAAAACAGCGCCTAGCGCGGCGCGATCGACTTCAACGCGGCGAGCATCGCACCGTCCGGCTTCGCGAGATCGTCGAGCACGTCGAAGTGCCGCATGCCGGGGAGCCCGACGTGGACGATCCGTTCGCCTGCCGCTTCGCATGCCGTCGCATAGTCGCGTGCCTGCCGGACGAGTTCGGGCAGCTCGGCATCGCCGACCGCAACGACCGTCGGTGCGCCGGGCCCGACATGGCGCAACGGGCTGTACGCGTCGACTTCGCGCGCGCTGAGCTGCAGCTTGTCGTTCAGGACGCACAGCGAGATCGGTTCGAGATCGACGAGCGGGCTGATCGCGAGCGCCGACACGACGGCCGGATGCGCGCGGTACACGGCCGTCAGGTGGCCGCCCGCCGAATGGCCGCTCAGGTGAATCGGCCGCCCGGCGGTACCGATTGCGTCGGGGTCGTTCGCCAGGTAGTCGAGCAGCGCGCCGATCTCGCCGACGATGTCGGTCATCGTCGCGACCGGCGCCAGCGTGTATTCGGCGAGTATCACGTCGAAACCGCGCGCGAGCGGCCCGCTCGCCGCGTACGCGAAATCCTCTTTCGCGCAGTGCTGCCAGTAGCCGCCATGAATGAACACGAACAGCGGCGCATCGGGCCGACCGCACGACAGCCAGTCGAATCGCTGCGCGGGCTGCGCACCGTAACGCAGGTCGCGCCGGCCGCGCGTCGTGTCGTAGAGCGCCGCGCTGCGCGCCTGCATCGACGCCAGCAGCGCAGGGAAATCGGGTACCACCTTCGTGTTCAGATAGGCGGCGTCGAGTGCCGCGCGGTCCATGCCGCGATAGAGGATCGTCATCGGAATCGTATGGGTCGGGTTGCGGAAGCGCGGACGCAGGCGTCGCGTCCGGTGCGAAGGCGGCCTCTCAGTCGCCGAAGCACGCATTATCCGCAGCGCGGCACGGGCCGGCTATCCGGAATCGGCGAGCGCGGAAACCGGCTGTCCGTTTTCGGCGGCAGATCGACGCGGCATGCGTTCGCACCGGTACGATCCGGGCCGCATGCGCGATGGCACGAGATGCCCGCCGGTCGGCTCGAATCAGATCAGCTCGGAGATCTCGATCAGGTTCAGGTCGGGATCGCGCACGTAGACCGAGCGGATCTTCTGCGTCGCGCCCGTGCGTTCGACAGGCCCTTCGACGATCGGCCATTCGACGCGCTTCAGGTGCGCGATCACGTCGTCGAGCGGCACCGACGCGATGAAGCACAGGTCGAGCGCGCCGGGCACCGGCACATGCGCTTTCGGTTCGAACTCCGCGCCGCGCACGTGCAGGTTGATCTTCTGGTTGCCGAAGCGGAACGCGATCCGGCCGGCTCCGAAGGTTTCGAGCTGCATCTGCAGCACCTCGGTGTAGAAATGCGTTGTCCGGTCGGGATCGACGCAGGTCAGCACGAGATGGTCGAGGTGGTCAATCAGCGCCATGAGGTTCGCTCCGGTTGGTCGTTCACGAGAAAGCGCGTTGCGCGGGCATGTCGCCGGCGTCCGCGCGCGGTGGCGGATGAAGGTCCGAGCGGCGCCCGGCCTTCAGGATCTGGCTCGGCACGTCATGGCCGATCAGCGCGGGCAGCCGCGCCGACGCGACCAGCACGGCCGCGAGATCGACGCCCGTATCGTAGCCGTCGAGTTCGAGCATGTGCACGAGTTCCTCGGTGCACGCGTTGCCGGTCGCGCCCGGCGCGTACGGGCAGCCGCCGAGGCCGCCGAGCGACGCATCGAAGCGGTCGATCCCGGCGTCGAGTGCCGCGAGCGTGTTCGCGAGCGCCATCCCGCGTGTGTTGTGGAAGTGCAGCGTGAGCTGCAGCGCGCCGAAGCGCTCGCGTGCACGTGCCGACAGTTCGCGCACTTGCGACGGAAACGCCATGCCCGTCGTATCGCACAGCGTGAAGCCGTGCACGCCGAGATCCGCGAAGCGCTGCATCCACGCGAGCACGCTCTCGGGCGCGACGTCCCCTTCCATCGGGCAGCCCATCGCGGTCGACAGCGAGACGTTGATGGCGACACCCGTGCCGCGTACCGCGTCGATCACGTCGCGCAGCTGTGCGAACGATTGCTCGCGCGTCATCCGCAGGTTCGCGCGGTTGTGGCTTTCGCTCGTCGACATCACGAGGTTCACTTCGTCGATGCCGCACGACAGCGCGCGCTCGGCGCCGCGCACGTTCGGCACGAGCACCGTGTAGACGACGCCCGGTGCGCGCGCGATGCCGTGCATCACGGCCTCGGCGTCGCGCAACGCGGGGATCGCCTTCGGCGACGTGAACGACGTGACCTCGATCTTCGCGTAGCCGCAGGCGCTCAGCGCGTCGACGAGCGCGATCTTGTCGTCGGTGTCGACGAATGCCGCTTCGTTCTGGAAACCGTCGCGCGTCGCGACTTCGTGGATGTAGAGCCGTGTGCGTTGCCCGCTCATGTCGTCGTCTCCTGGTTCGGGTTCAGATCACGCCGCGCGTGCGCCAGTCGCCGCGCGTGGCCGCATCGATGCCGAGCGCTTCGAGTGCCGCGTCGGTATCCGCGCCCAGCGCGGGCGCCGGGCGCTCGATGCGCCCGGGCGTCGCACCGAGCTTCGGCACGATGCCGGGCACGAGCACGGGCGTCCCGTCGGGCAGCGCGGCATCGACGAGCATGTCGCGCGCGCGGTAATGCGGATCGGCGGCGATATCGGCCACGTCGTAGATGCGCCCGGACGGGATGCGTGCGTCGTTCAAGGCGGCCAGCACGGCGTCGAGATCGTGCCGTGCGCTCCACGCGCCGATCGCCGCGTCGATACGTTCGACCTGCGCGACGCGCCCGTCGTTGTGCGCGAGCGCGGGATCGTTGCCGAGATCGGGCCGGCCGATCAGCTCCATCAGGCGCCGGAAGATGCTGTCGCCGTTCCCGGCGATCAGTGCGTACCGGCCGTCGCGGCAGCGATACGCGTTGGTCGGCGCGATGCCGGGCAGGCTGCTGCCGGCCGCCTCGCGCACGGCACCGAACGCCGAGTATTCGGGCAGCAGGCTTTCCATCATGTTGAATACCGACTCGTACAGCGCGACATCGACGACCTGCCCCTTGCCGCCCTGCTGCTCGCGATGCCGCAGCGCGAGCAGCACGCCAATCACGCCGTGCAGCGCCGACAGCGAATCGCCGAGCGAGATGCCGACGCGCACCGGCGTGCGGCCCGGCTCGCCGGTCAGGTGCCGCAGGCCGCCCATCGCCTCGGCGATCACGCCGAAGCCGGGACGGTCGCGGTACGGGCCCGTCTGGCCGAAGCCCGACACGCGCAGCATCACGAGTCCCGGGTTGATCGCGGACAGCGCGTCCCAGCCGAGCCCCCAGCCCTCGAGCGTGCCGGGCCGGAAGTTCTCGATCAGCACGTCGGTTTCCGCGACGAGGCGGCGCACGACGTCCTGCCCTTCGGGCGTGCGCAGGTCGAGCGTCAGCGAGCGCTTGTTGCGCGACTGCGCGGCCCACCAGACCGACGTGCCGTCGTGCAGCAGCCGCCATTTGCGCAGCGGGTCGCCGAGCGCGGGCGGCTCGACCTTGAGCACGTCCGCACCGAATTCGGCGAGCATCCTGCCCGCGAACGGGCCGGCGATCAGTTGTCCGAGTTCCAGCACGCGGATGCCGTCGAGGGGGCGTGTCATGGCTGTCTCCGATGAAAGCGTGTTGTCGATGACGGCGATCATGACGGCGTTCCCGCCCGGCGAAAATCGATCGATGCTCAACCAGCCTTTCCGAAACGGAAAGGCGTGCGCCGCGGCCGTTCACATATGCGGTGCGCCAGTCTTTCCATCCGGGAAAGCGCACTGGCGCAACGGTCAAACGACGGCCCGCGCGCCGCCGGCAGAATCGAACCCGTTCCGCGCCCGCCCCGGGCGCCTGCCAGCGAGGCCCGCCATGTTTTCCGTTTCCTCTCCCGCGAATATCGTGTTCCTCGACCGCGCGACGCTGTCGCCGCAAACCGTGCTGAAGCCGTTCCCGTTTCCGCACGCGTTGTGCACGTTCGAGCGGACGGCCGCGCACGAGGTCGCTTCGCGCATCGGCGACGCGGACATCGTCGTGACCAACAAGGTGCGGCTCGACGCGGCGGCGCTTGCCGGCGCGCGGCGCCTGCGGATGATCGCGATCGCCGCGACGGGCACCGACATCGTCGATCTCGACGCGTGTGCCGCGCACGGCATCGTCGTGAGCAACATTCGCGGGTATGCGGCCCGCACGGTGCCCGAGCACACGTTCGCGCTGATCTTCGCGCTGCGCCGCAGCCTCGTCGCGTACCGCGACGCGGTGCGTGCGGGGCGCTGGCTCGACAGCGGGCAGTTCTGCTTCTTCGATCATCCGATTCGCGACCTGGCCGGCGCGACGCTCGGGATCGTCGGCGACGGCGTGCTCGGGCGCGCGGTGGCCGGCATCGCGCGCGCGCTCGACATGCGGGTACGGTTCGCCGCGCACGGCGATGCGTCGGGGGACGACTACGCGCCGCTCGACACGCTGCTTCGGGACAGCGACGTGATCACGCTGCACTGTCCGCTCACGCCCGCGACGCGACACCTGATCGACGCGGCCGCGTTCGCGCGGATGGCGCGCCGGCCGCTGCTGATCAATACCGCGCGCGGCGGGCTCGTGGATGAAAACGCGCTCGTCGACGCATTGCAGTCGGGGCAGATCGCGGGCGCGGGGTTCGACGTGGTTACGCAGGAGCCGCTGCCGGCAGCGCATCCGTTCCACGCGATCCTGTCGCATCCGGCCTTCATCCTGACGCCGCACGTCGCGTGGGCGAGCGACGAGGCGATGCAGGCGCTCGCCGATCAGCTCGTCGACAATGTCGCCGCGTTCGTCGACGGCGTTCCGACGCATGTGGTGTGATGCGCAGCCGCGGGGATCGTTTCGACGGCCCTACGAGAAAAGCCCCGCTCGATTGCTCGAAGCGGGGCTTTGGATTGGGAGTTGCTTACGCCAGTGACCCGGCACGTAGCGGGTTTGTGCATCCACCCTGTCCTGCAGCGGGTTTCTGAATGCGTGACGAGCGCTACGTCAGGGAACTCGGGCCGCCGATGCGGCAGGGCCGCTCTGGCGCTGGTCGGGCCCCGCACTGGAACTCGCCGGCTTTGGCTGCGGCGCACCACCCGGCGCGCTGATCCCGACCCGAATGCGCGCGTTTCAGTAAGCGGACATCTCGACGCAAGGATCGACCTTGGACGGCGAGCAGATGACCGAATACTTGGCGCTTTCGCGCATCAGCGCTTCGCCTTCGTGCAGCGCGATCTTGATCTCGGGATGACGCTCGTACGCGAGGAATGCCGAGCACACGACCGCGGACATCACGACGAGGGAAAACACAAATTTTTCAAGGGTTTGGAAACGTTCAGGCATGGTTCGACCTATCACTTAGGCCGTGATTATATCTCGAAATAAGGGTTTTCCCTATAAGCCGGCCCGCATACCGAGGATGCATTCGGTCGCGCGCGGACGCGATGCTCGCGCCCTTTTTCCCTGCCAGTCCGCGCGTGAGTGTCGGTCGAACAGGATGGGGCGACCGGTTGCGGGGTTCGCGCCGTACCAGCGCTGCCGGTAACCGTGTCCGGCCTCCGGGCCGGTCGCGGGCGCCGCCCCGCCGCTGCGCCAGCCCCGGTGCATCCGTCGATGCGCTCGCGGGCAATCGGTCGGTGGCGTGAAGTCGGCGGAAGGCGCGGCGCGGCGTTCGGGCGCGACAGGCCGCGTATTACCGGAGGAAAACGCCCCGCCCGTCGCTCTCGCAGGTCACCGCGTCACTGCGGCGCCGACGCGCCGCTTGCCGCATTGCCGGGCCATGCCTTGCCGATCTGGTCGACCAGCGATTTCGCAGTGCCCGTCACGATCGCCGCGTCGACGCCGGACGTCTGCCACGAGCCGTCGGCGGCCTTCACGAAGGTCAGGTTCGCGCGCGACGGCTTGTAGTCGGTATTGCGCCACGTGACCACGACGTCGCACGAGTAGGTTCGATCGCCGACCTTCTTGCAGTCGCCGTCGGGCTTCGCCGACACGACATCGGCCGAGACGGGCAGCGGCTGGCCGAACAGCGCGTTCAGCCCGCCGTGGTTTTCCGCCTCGAGCGCGCGGCGCACGGCGGCATCGACGTCGCCCGATCCGGGGCCGTCGTGGAGCAGGTTGCAGGCGGCCAGGAGGGTCGATGCACCGGCGAGTGTCAGCAGCGTCTGGAACTTCATGGATATCCGTTATCGGGTGAACGCCGCGTAGTCTGCAACGTCCGCGTATCGTGCGCGGTATCCATTTGTAACCAATTGCACGGGCGCGATCGCCCCTCCGCTTCTCCCTCGCCTGCTGACGCGCCTACTGCCGCTCCTGCTTCACGCGGCTCACGAGCTGCGTCGGGCTCACGAACTGCAGCGCGATGACCACCCATACGAGCGTGATGGCCATGTAGATCATCGCCATCGCGTCGATCGACTGCGGCGCGCGCACGCCGGTCGAGAACACCGCGTAATACAGCGCGACGACGAGCGTCTGCGTGCTCGGCCCCGCGGTGAAGAAGGTCAGCTCGAACATCCCGATCGTGCGCACCAGCACGAGCAGCCCCGCCGCGAGCATGCCGGGCACGAGCAGCGGCAGCAGCACATGGCGGAAATAGCGCCACGTGTTCGCGCCGAAGATGCGCGCGGCGGCTTCGAGATTCGGATCGATCTGCTCGATGAACGGCGTCATCACGAGGATCACGAACGGCAGCGCCGGCACGAGGTTCGCGAGGATCACGCCGGGCAGCGTGCCCGCGAGCCCGACCTTGTACATCACGGTGGCCATCGGGATCCCGTACGTGACGGGCGGCACCATCAGCGGCAGCAGGAACACCAGCAGCGCGAAGCGCTTGCCGCGAAACTGCACGCGCGCGAGCGCATAGGCGGCCGGCACGCCGAGCGCGATCGACAGCAGCACGACCGCGCCGACGACCTCGACGGTCACCCACAGCACGCTCGCGAGCTGGAAGTCCGCCCACGCCTTCGCGTACCAGTGCAGCGTGAAGCCCTGCGGCAGCGGCGTGCCGAACCAGCGTGTCGCGACCGAGTTCACCGCGACGGTCGCGATCAGCAGCATCACGTTCAGCAGGAAGAACGCCATCAGCCCCCAGACGAGCGCGTGCCACGCACGGCCGGCGAGATGGCCTGCCATCTTCCGCGGTTTCCTCGCGTCGGCGGGCCTCACGTCGGGCGGGTCGGGTGCGTCGTGCTTCGGCGGCCACGCGCGGGTGGCATGATTGTCGGTCGCCATCAGCCCTTGCCCCCCGTCACCGCGCCGGTATAGAAGAAGCGGCGCGCGCCGAGCATCGACGCGACCACCAGCAGCTGCACGAAACCCATCACGATCGCGATCGCCGATGCGAGCGAATAGTCGTAGCTCTCGAACGCCGCTTCCGCCGCCGCGATCGAGATCACGCGCGTGGGCCCGGCCGGCGCGCCGAGCAGCACGGCCGACGGGAACACCGAGAACGCCTGCACGAACGACAGGCACGCGGCCATCGTGAGCCCGGGCACGAGCAGCGGCAGGTAGATCCGCCGGAACTGCTGCCACGGGTTCGCGCCGAGCGTCGCCGCCGCGCGCGCGAGTGTCGGGTCGATGCCGCTGATGTACGAGAGCATCAGCAGGAACGCGAACGGAAAACCCGACACGATCAGCGACAGCAGCACGCCCCAGTAGTTGTGCGTGAGACGCACTTCGTCGGTGTACAGGTGCAGCCCCTGCAACGCCTGCGGGAACCAGCCGTTCGGCCCGAAATACGTGAGCATCCCGTCGGCGACGAGCACCGTGCCGAGCGTGACGGGAATCACGAGCAGCGTCGTGACGAACTTCTGGTACGGCGAATTACGGCGCAGCGCGAACGCGACGGGCACCGCGACGCCGACGTTGAGCAGTGTCGCCGGCACCGCCAGCTTCAGCGTGACGAGCACCGTGGGCCACATCGCGGTGTCGGTGAAGAACTGCACGTAGTTCGCGAGCGCGCCGCCGGCGTTCATCGGCTGGAACGACAGCACGAGACCGTATGCGAACGGATAGATGAACAGCGCGACGATGAACGCGAGTGCGGGTGTGACGAGCCAGGCTTTCGCGTCGCGCGGTGTGCCGCCGGCCGGGAGCGTGCTCACGCGGCCTCCCGGTGGCGCGTTGCGGCGCACGCGATGCGGCGGCCGTTCATCGCGCGTCTCCCGCATAGACGAGCGTGCGCGACGGCGCAACACATAACCGCAAATGCTCGCCCTCCGCGAATTCGCCGGCCACGCGCGCCCAGATCGGGCCGAACGGCGTGGCCGCACGGATCAGCGAATCGCGGCCGCCGTATTCGACCGTTTCGACGGTCGCGTCGAATGCGTTGCCTGCGCCGTCTGCCGCGCGCTCGATGTCGTCGGGGCGCAGCGCGACCGCGACGTCCTTCGCATCGAAGCCGGCCATCGGCACGCCCGTGAGCCGCACGCCTGCGGCGCTGACGTTGACGTGGCCGCCGGCCATCCCGTCGAGCGTGAACGGGAGCACGTTGCGATAACCCATGAAACGCGCGACGTGCAGGTTGTGCGGGCGCGTGTAGACGTCCTTCGGCGTCGCGACCTGCTGTACGACACCCTCCTTCATCACGACGATGCGGTCGGCCATCGACAGCGCCTCGTCCTGGTCGTGCGTCACGTAGATCGTCGCGCGTTCGAGCTGCGTGTGGATGCGGCGGATCTCGGCGCGCATCTCGATGCGCAGCTTCGTGTCGAGGTTCGACAGCGGTTCGTCCATCAGCACGAGCGGCGGCTCGATGACGATCGCGCGTGCGATCGCGACGCGCTGCTGCTGCCCGCCCGACAACTGCCCGGGCAGCTTGCCCTCATGCCCGACGAGCTGCACGAGTTCGAGCGCCTGCTGCGCGCGCCGCCGCGTTTCCTGCTTCGGCACGCCGCGCATCTTGAGGCCGAAGCCGACGTTGTCGAGCACCGACAGGTGCGGAAACAGCGCGTAGTTCTGGAACACCATCCCGAAGCCGCGGCGCTCGGGCGGCAGCACGTCGATGCGCGTGTCGTCGAGCCAGATGCCGCCGCTCGTGAGCGGCTGCAGCCCCGCGATGCAGTTCAGCGCGGTCGACTTGCCGCAGCCCGACGGGCCGAGCAGCGCGATGAACTCGCCGCGCCGGATCTCGAGATCGAGCCCGTTCAGCGCGGCGACCTGCGCACCTTCCGCATTGGTGAAGCTGCGGCTGACGCCATCGAGCCGCAGCCGTTCGAAACTCTGCTTCATTGCGCGAACTCCATCGACGCGGGCGCCGCGGCGCCCGCCGGCCCATGCGTCACTTCGACTTCTGCGAACCGATCTCGCGATCCCACTTCTGGAATGCGGCGACCATCGCCTGCGCGCTGAGCGGCTGCACGTGCGGGCGATCCGCCAGCAGCTTCGCGTATTCGGGGCGGCCGAACTTGCGGATCACTTCCTGGCTGTGCGCGGGCGCCATCTCAAGCGTCACGCCCTTCACCGCCGGGCCCGGATAGAAGTAACCGTCGTCGTAGGTCATCGCCTGCTGCGCCGGTTCGAGCAGGAAGTTCATCAGCTTGAACAGCACGTCGAGCTTGTCCTTCGGCACGCCCTTCGGGATCACCATGTAGTGCGCATCGTTGACCCACGTCATGTTGTCGAACGCCTGGACCCGGAACTCGGCCGGCACGATGCCGAGCGCACGCGGGTTGAGGTCCCAGCCGGTGACGGTCACGGTCATGTCGCGCGTGCCTTCGCCGAGCTCCTTCATCACCGCCGACGTGCCGCCCGGGTAGTACGGGACGCAGTCGTTGAGCTGCTTCAGGAACGCCCAGGTCTTGTCCCAGCCGTTGATCGGGTCCTGCGGGTTCTTGTCGCCGAGCACGTACGGCAGCCCCATCAGGAACGTGCGGCCGGGGCCCGAGTTCGCCGGGCGCGCGTAGATCAGCTTGTTCGGGTGCGCCTTGCACCACGCGAGCAACTGATCGGGTGTTTTCGGCGGGTCGCTGACCTTCGCCGGGTTGTATTCGAGCAGCGGGCCGGCCGGCATGTAGGTGACTTCGAGGCCGAAGCCCTGTGCGAGGTCCTGCATCTTGCGCGGGCCGGGTGCGTACCTGTCGAGCACGCCGGGGAATGCGCCCGCGTTGTCGGGCAGCACCTTCAGCCACAGGTTCTGCTCGATGCCGGCGGCGAGCGCGTCGGTGCCCGTCAGCACGAGGTCGATGTCGGCGCGCCCCGCCGCCTGCATCGCCTTGATCTTGCCCGGCAGCTGCGGCGCCGGCGCGTTCGTGAACGTGACGCTCGACACGAGGGTCGGGTTCTTGTCCCTGAAGGCTTCGATGGCCTTCTGCGTGAGTTGCAGGTTGCCCGCGACATCGACGATGTTCAGCGATACGGGGGCGGCAACGGCTGCCGCGGCCGACAGCGTGAAGCCCACGGCGAGTGCGATCCGGCGGACACGGCGAGCGATCGTGGTGGCGTTCATGTCTCCTCACTTCGGTCGGTGGATGGGACCTTTCTTTTCAGGAAATCATGACGGCGTTATACGATGTCGGTCAACAAAAAACCGAGGTAGCCGGGGCGGGACTTTCCCTGACAAACACCTTCCGGTGAGTGCCAATTTCGTTACCGGGCAAGATGGGCCGGGGATCGTGGCTGGACGCCCAGTCGTCTTGCGACGTCATATCTCTGCGGGGGGGCAATCCCGGCGAAGCGGATACAACGGGCTCGGACTGGATCGGTGCCGTCAGCGTTCTACAGGCCCGGCAAATCAGCGGTTCTTCAGCGCGATCAACACGTCCCGGTGTCCGGAAATGACTTTTCGCGCTGCGCGCGGCACGTCACTCTCCTCGGCTTCGGTCGAAGCCTTGGCCTCGTGGGTGGGACGGATGATCGTGCGGGGTTTCAACGCGACGCCGTACAGCACCTTTCGTTTGGGATCCGTGACGGCATTTCGCCAAAAAATGACAGCGATCGGCCGCTTGTCCGCCAATCGGATGGAGCGGTCGCGTCGCTGTCAGTCATGGCATCCGATGAATGGACGAAAACGGCCCGAGGACGGCAAACAATGCCCGAATATCAATTCCTCAAGCCTGAATCGCCTTCGCCCAACGCCCTCACCTCGTCGATCAACCGTTCCGCATCACGCCACTCGCCATACCCGGACGCCGGATTCAGGTGCCCCACCTCGCCGAGATCGACGAGCCTGCTGCCCCACCCTGCCGCCAGCGTTTCGACGCGCTCGTAGCGCGCGAGCGGATCGTTGCGGCTCGCGGCGACGATGCTCGGAAACGGCAGCCGCCCGGTCGGTACCGGCGTCCAGCCGTTCGCGTCGATTGCGTCGGGCGCTGGGTAACCGGCGGGCATCGGCGTATCGAGATCGGCCGGCGCCGCGAGCAGCGCGCCGTGGATCGCGCGCGTGGCCTGCCGCGCCCAGTGCACGGCAATCATCACCCCCGCGCTGTGCGCGACGAGGATCACGGGGCCGTCGATCGCGGCCAGCGCCGCATCGAGCGCCGCGACGCGTGCCGCGCGGCTCAGCTTGTCGGCTTCGAGCGGCGCGACGGCGCATGCGTTCGGCAGGCGCCGTTCGAGGTGCGTCTGCCAGTGGTCTTCGACGTGATCGCGCAAGCCGGGCACGATCAGGATGGTGGGTGCGGTCGTCAGGGTCATGCAGCCTCCGAAGCGTTCAGGAAAGTCTGGACGCGCGCCGTTCGCGTTCGACGCGCGCGAGGTCGGCCACATAGCTCGCGCGTCCGATCGCGAACAGCACGGCGGCCATGAGCGGCACGACGGGAATCCATTGGAGTGCGCCGACGAGGCCGGCGCGATCGGCGGCCCACCCCGTCAGCAGCGGGCCCGGCGCCATGCCGAGCAGGTTGTTGGCGAGCGTGAGCGTTGCGAACGCCGATGCGTGGATCGCGGCCGGCGTCAGGTTCGCGACCATCGCACCCGACGCACCGGACGCGCCCGCGCCGACCAGCATTCCCGCGCAGATCAGCGCGAGCTGCAGCGGCCCGGGCGGCAGCCGGAACGCGATCGCGAGGCAGACGCCGGTCAGCACGCAATACGCGATCGCGGTCAGCCACTTGCGCTTGCCGTCTGTTTTGCCGACGCGGTCGGTGACGATCCCGCAGCCGACCATCCCGATACCCGCGAGCAGCACGAAGCCGGCGGCGAGCACGGCCGCGCGGTCGGGCGCCATCGCGTAGTAGCGGTTCAGGTAGCTCGGCAGCCATGCGAACAGCGCGCCCGGCACGAACAGGTGCAGCCCGCTGCCGAGATACGCGCAGATCACCGAACGCGACGCGAACAGCCCCGACATCAGCACGCGCACGCTGCCGCGCAGGTCGCGCGGCGTGTCCGTGTAGCGCCGGCAGGGTTCGGCGCCGTATTCGGTGCCGTATTCAGAGCGATATGCGGCGAGCCGCCGTTCGGTCACGACGCAGCGATACGCGACGAGCAGCACGATACCGAGCGCGGCCATCACGCCGAACGACCAGCGCCAGCCGAGATGCGCGCCGACGAGCCCGCCGAGCGCCATGCCGAACACGGAGCCGAATGCGCCGCCGGCCATGAACGCGCCGGTCAGCGTCGCGCGCAGCCGCGCCGGGAAGATGCTGAGGATCAGCGCGACGCCGACGCTGCCGTACGCGGCTTCACCGAGCCCGACGAGGCCGCGCGCGACGAGCATCTCCGTGTACTGGGTCGACAGCGCGCAGCCGAGCGTCGCGACGCTCCACAGCGCGGCCATCAGCACGATGCTGCGCACGCGCCCGAAGCGGTCGGCGAGCACCGACAGCGGAAACGTCAGTAGCCCGACCAGCAGCGCGACGACACCGGAGAGCGAACCGAGCTGCGTGTCCGACAGCGCCCATGCTTGCTTGAGCAGCGGGAACACGGCGTTGAGCACCTGCCGCGACATGTAGTCCGACAGCAGCAGGCCGACGGTCAGCCCGAACACGAGCCACGCATAGGCAGGCGCGCGCCGGCCGGCGGCGGCGACGTCCTGGATCGACGGCTCGACATGATGGATCAGCATGCGTGTCTCCTCCGGCACCGGAGCGGTCGTGCTCCGGCGCGGCTTGCGTGGCCCCGCTCCGTTGACCGGAGTCCGCCCCCGCGTCACGCGCGGGGATGGGTGCCACGCCACAACGATCGGCGGGCCGCGGCCACCATGGCCGCTGGCCCGGATGCGCGGATGCGCGGCGCGTCAGGCGGCCCGCAGCGGCACGTTCGGCTGGCCCGGCCGGCGGTTCGGCGCCATCCCGAGCTGCGCGAGGGTCTCGTCGATGCCGTCGTACTGCACGCCGATCCGGTAGATCGCCTTCGCTTCCTTGCCGGTCGCGATGTCGCGGCCGAGTTCGCGCGCGATCCGTGCGCACTGCTCGACCTGCTGCACCGACGTCATCCGGTTGCCCTTCTGGTCGATGATCGTGTCCTCGATCCCGCAGCGCGGATGCAGGCCCAGCGCCATCGCAACCGTGTTGATCGGCAGCACGTTCTTCATCAGGGATTCGAGCGTGATGCACGCGCCGTCCGGGCAGCGCCGCACGAATTCCATGAAGTTGTACGGATTCGGGCCGTCGAAGCCGCCGCCGATGCCGACCCACGTGACGTTCAGCGGGCCGCGATAGACGCCGCGGCGGATGATCCGTTCGAGCGTTTCCAGCGCATGCATGCCGGTGAGCTGGAAATGCGGCTGGATGCCGGCCGCCTGCAGGCGGCGCAGGTGCTCGTCGACCCAGCCGGGGCCGGCCGGCACGGTCATCTCGCGGTACGCGTCCCACAACGCGGCTTCGTTCAGCGACGTGCCGGCGATGTCCTTGCGGTTCATCAGCTCGGTGATGTTCATCTGCACGGTGTTGATCGCGACCGTCACCTGGTCGGGCTTCGGCGTCAGCTCGGCGAGCATGTGGCGCGTGTCGTCGGACAGCCATTTCGCTTCCGCGCCGTCGCCTTCCGGCGCGAACGAGATCGAGCCGCCCACCTGCAGGATCATGTCGGGCACCGCCTCGCGCAGCCGGCCGAGCAGCTCGTTGAACTTCGACAGCCGCTTGCTGCCCTTGCCGTCGAGTTCGCGCACATGCAGGTGCAGCACCGTCGCGCCCGCGTTGTAGCAGTCGACGGCCTTCTGCACGTGCTCGTCCATCGTCACCGGAATGTCTTCCGGAAAGTCTGCGGGCATCCATTCGGGGCCGTACGGCGCGACCGTGATGACTACCTTGTCCTGGTTTTCCGGGTGCAGCGAATCGTCGAGAAATTGCATGTCGTCCTCCAGTGGAAATCGTTTTTGTGCAGGCGTACGGGCGTGCGTATCCCGCCGCGCCGGGCGGCGGGCCCGGCGCGTTGTTCGGGGTGGCGAATCGGTTAAGGTGCGAGCGCGCTCAGAACGGCACGTCGCCGACGATGCCCGCGCGTTCCATCCGGCGCACGCACGGCGGGTAGTCCATGACCGCGTAGTGCTGCGTGCTGCGGTTGTCCCAGATCGCGACGCTGTTCTTCTTCCAGCGCCAGCGCACCTGGTATTCGGGGATGTATGCCTGGCTGATCAGGTATTGCAGCAGCTGGCCGGCGCCGGGATTCGCGTCCTGCCCGACCCGCACGCGCGCGGGCGTGTGGTAGTTCGTGAAATGCGTGGTGAACGCGTTCACGTACAGCACCTTCTCGCCGGTTTCGGGGTGCGTGCGCACGACCGGATGCTCGGCGTCCGGGTACTGCGCCTTCAGCGCGAGGCGCTTGTCGATCGGCATCGCCGCACCGAAGCTCGCCTCGATGCTGTGGCGCGCGCGCAAGTCGTCGATCTGCTGCTTCACGTGGTCCGGCAGGCGCTCGTAGGCGAGCACCATGTTCGCCCACATCGTGTCGCCGCCAACCGGCGGACCGTCGATGCAGCGCAGCACGCAGCCGAAAGGCGGCGCCACGCGCCAGCTCGCATCGCTGTGCCACGCATTCTCGTAGCGGTCGTTCGGCTGGTCGGGCGACTTGTAGATCCGCACGAGCCCCGGGTGCTCCGGGTCGCTGCCGGCGACCGGATGATCCTCGAGCTCGCCGAAGCGCCGCGCGAACGCGACGTGCTCGGCGCGCGTGATGTCCTGGTCACGCAGGAACAGCACGCGATGCCGCAGCAGCTGCGCGCGGATCTCGGCGAACAGGCCGTCGTCGTGCACGGCGTCGGCGAGGCTCACGTCCAGCAGTTCCGCGCCGAGCGCGCAGGTCAGGGGTTCGACTCGCATGCGCGTCTCCTCAGACGATGAACACTGACGAACCGGTCGTCTTGCGCGATTCGAGATCGCGGTGTGCCTGCGCGGCATCCTGCAGCGCGTAGCGCTGGTTGATCCCGATCCTGATGCGGCCGGCCGCGACGTGCGCGAACAGTTCGCCGGCCAGGTCGTTCTTCTCGGCCGGATCGGCGATGTAGTCGGCCAGCGCCGGGCGCGTCAGGTACAGCGAGCCCTTCATCGCGAGGCGCTGCGGATCGAACGGCGGGATCGGGCCCGATGCGGTGCCGACGCATACCATCAGCCCGCGCCGCTTCAGCGAATCGAGCGAGCCTTCGAAGGTGTCCTTGCCGACGCTGTCGAACACGACGTCGACGCCCGCGCCGTCCGTCAGTTCGCGCACGCGTTTCGCGACGTCCTCGCGGCTGTAGTCGATCGTATGGTCGCAGCCGTGCGCGCGGGCGATCGCGGCCTTGTGCTCGCTCGAAACCGTGCCGATCACCGTGAGCCCGAGCAGCTTCGCCCATTGCGACACGATCAGCCCGACGCCGCCGGCGGCCGCGTGCAGCAGGATCGTGTCGCCCGGCGCGAACGCGTGGATACGGCGCAGCAGGTAGGCCGACGTCAGGCCGCGCATCGTCATCGCCGCGGCCGTTTCGCATGAAATGCCGGCCGGCAGCCGCACGAGCGGCGCGGCGGGGATCAGCCGCTCGGTGCTGTACGCGCCGAGCGTGTTCAGGAAGCCCGTGTAGGTCACGCGGTCGCCGACGGCGACGTTCGTCACGCCCGGGCCGACGGCGTCGACCACGCCGGCCGCCTCGACGCCGATCCCGGCCGGCAGCGGCACCGGATACAGGCCGCTGCGGAAATACGTGTCGGCGAAATTCAGCCCGACGGCCTCGTGCCGCAGGCGCACCTGGCCGGCGCCCGGATCGCCGACGTCGACTGCTTCCCAGCGCAGCACGTCGGGGCCGCCGGTTTCGTGGAATCGCACTGCATGTGCCATCGTGTTCTCCGTATGTTGTCAGTCGGATGCGCGCCGCGCATCGTCGGGTTCGTTCATGCTCGGCGGCGTCGCGGCTGCGCCGTCCGCCAGCGGTTCGTCCAGTCCGGCCCAGTCCGCGTCGCCCAGGTAGCGTCGCGCGGCCGGGAAAATCACGCCTTCCATCCGCCCCATCTGCTCGAACGCGCCGTGTGCATAACGGGCGAGCGCCGCGTCGAACGCGGCCGACGGCAGCCCGTCCGCGGCGATCCGCTCGAGCGCATCGAGCGCTTGCGCATCGCGCTGCCGCTGGCGGTCGAGTTCGTCCAGTTCGGCCGCGACGCACTCCGCGCGCACGCGCAATGCCGCGAAGAGGTGCGCTTCGGCGGCCGTGCCGACACGGGCGCGCTGCAGTGCGGCGAGCGATGCCAGCGCACGCTGCGCGTCGGCCGCGTGCAGCAGCGGTACGTCCGCGTGTGCGGCGGACGCCATCAGGCCATGCTGCGCGTCGCTCGCTTGCCGCTGCCGTGCATCCGCGTCCACGCCGGACGCCATCAGCGCATGCAGCAACCCGCCGACCGCGCGATGCGCATCGAGGCAACGCGCCATCACGCGCGCCTCGGCCGGCGTTCGCCGCGACGTACACACGAGCACCGGTACACCGCTCGTCGCGAGCAGGTGCTGCCGCTGCGCGCAGGCTGCCGCATCGGCATCGTGCGGCAGCGCCGCGACGCCGATCAGGTCGCAGCCGAGTTCGGCCGCCAGCGCGCCGGGTGCCGCATCACCCGCCCCCGGATGGCCGGCCCCCGGAAGGCCGGCCCCCGCGATCGCATGGGACAACCCCTGCGCCCGCGCGGCGGCTTCCACTTTCGCACCGTGTT
Source organism: Burkholderia sp. ZZQ-2 (assembly GCF_050768715.1). Classification (NCBI taxonomy): domain Bacteria; kingdom Pseudomonadati; phylum Pseudomonadota; class Betaproteobacteria; order Burkholderiales; family Burkholderiaceae; genus Burkholderia; species Burkholderia sp. ZZQ-2. The sequence goes on from NZ_LDVA01000130.1 coordinate 50,963, forward strand.
CCGGCAGCCGCGCTCCGGATAAACGCGAGGCCGGCGCGGCGCCGGCCAGCAGGAACGTGACCCGGGCGCCGACCGCGCGCGCCAGTTCGAGCGCATGGCCGATCGCGTCGATGCCGCCGGGCGCGCCGTCGACCGTCACGAGCAGATGGCGGTACATCGTGCCGCTCCGTTTATCCGGCGAGCGACGCGTTGCGCCGTGTGCCGGTCGATGCGATGTTCATGGCCCTCTCCTCGTTGCGTTCGTCATGGATCGGAACCCATGCTATCGACGCGGTGCCGGCGCGGCCCCACTCGTCGCGGGGGGGATTGACGCGCGAACGCGCTTCGGCCGATCCTTCCCCCCACACCCACCCCGGACGCTGGCCCGCACGGCACCGCCGGATTCCCACTGCTGCCCCGATGGCCCACCCACCCGCTCGCGCCGACGCGCCTCCCACCGAACTGGTCCTGAAGACGACCGCGCCGCGCGTGCCGGCGCAGTTGCTGGCCCGCGCGCGGCTGAGCCTCGCGTCGCCCGCTTTCGACGGCCGGCCGGTCACGCTCGTGCAGGCGCCGGCCGGTTACGGCAAGACGTCGCTGCTCGCGCAATGGCGCCGCGAGACCCTCGCGCTCGGCCGCGCGGTCGTATGGCTGTCGGCCGACGAGCGCGACGATGCGCCCCGGTTGCTGCAGGGGCTCGTGCAGGCGGTGCGGACCGGTTGCGCACGGTCCGGCTTCGGGCGCCTGATCCCGCCCGGCGCGGCCGACGCGGCGCGTGCGCTCGAGGGCGTGACCGCCTGGCTGGCCGAGGTCGCGCAACTGTCGATCGATGCGCTCCTGATCGTCGACGATGCGGAGCGGTTGCCGCCGGCCGGCCTCGAGGCGCTGACCTACGTGCTGCACAATGCGCCGCAAAACCTGCATGTCGTCGTCGCCGCGCGGCGCGGGCTCGACCACACGGCCGGCGACCTGCTCGCCGGCGGGCAATGCACGCTCGCGGGCCCCGACTGGCTGCGCTTCACGCTCGACGAGACGATCGCGCTGGTCGGCGCGCGCTTTGCGCAGCGGGTCGACGCCGACGCGTGCGCGCGGCTGTTCGAACGCGTCGACGGCTGGCCGCTCGGCCTGCAGCTCGCGATGGCCGCGATGGCGCGCTCGGCCGATCCGCGCCAGGCGGTCGACGCGCTCGCCGCCCGCGTGGACGGCACGCGCGACCGCCTCGTCGAGCTGCTGCTCGCGAACCTGTCGGCCGACGACACGGCGTTCCTGATCCGCACGAGCGTCGCCGATCGCCTGCATCCGTCGCTGTGCGCCGCGCTGCTCGACGACGCGGACGCGCCCGACCGTCTCGCGCGGCTCGCCCGCGACACGCCGCTGTTCATCGCGTCCGACGATTCGGACTGGTGCCGGCTGCATCCGCTCGTGCGCGACACGCTGCGCGACCGCCTCGCCGCGGGCCCCGACGCCGAGCGCAGCGCGCTGCATGCGCGTGCGGCCGCCTGGCTCGACGCGCACGGGATGACCGAGGAAGCCGCGCGCCACGCGTATGCGGCCGGCCAGTTCGAGGTGGCGTATGCGCTCGCGCAGCGCTGCCTCGAGGATGCGATCAAGCAGGGCCGCATCAACGACGTGCTCGACTGGCTCGCGCTGCTGCCCGACGCGGAGCTCGACAAGCGCCCGACGCTGCGCATCGCGGTCGCGTGGGCACTGGCGCTCGGCGAGCGCCACGTCGAGGCGCAGCGCCAGATCGCGGGCATCCTCGCCGACACCGGCACGCCCGCGGCGATGCGCTACGAATGCGCGCTGATCCTCAGCGCGGCCGCTTATTACGCCGACGAAATCGACCGTTTCGTCGAGCTGTTCGAACCGTGGGCCGACTTCACGCCGCCGGCGGCGACCTGGCTCGCGCAAATGCACGCGAACCGGCTGTCGGCGCGCGCGATCATCGTCGGCGAACCGGCGCAGGCGCGCCGCTTCCAGCACGCGGCACCGCGCGGCGAGACGGCGGCCGGGTTCGGCTACGTCGCGCGCTGGGGCGAGCTGATCACGGGCCTGAGCTACCTGCGCGAAGGCCAGGTCCGGCTGGCCGACGACACGCTGTCGCCGGCGCTGGCACGCGCGGAAGCCGATCTCGGGCGCCGCCATCCGCTCACCTGCATGCTCGCGGCGATGTGCGCGGCGCTCGCGTACGAGGCCGACCGCGTCGACCAGGCCGCCGCGTTGCTCGCGAACCGGCTCGACGTGCTCGAACATGCGGGTACGCCCGATACCGTGCTGCTCGGCTATCGCACCGCCGCGCGCATCGCGCTGCTGCGCGGCGTCGAGCACCGCGCGATCGACCTGCTCGAAGCGCTCGACGCGATGGGCGTTGCGCGCCGCCTGCCGCGCCTGTCGGTCGCGAGCCTCGCCGAACAGGTGCGCATTCACGCGGCGCGTTATCGCGAGGCGACCTGCCATGCGCTCGTCGAGCGGATCGATGCGATCGCGGCCGCCGAGTTTCCGTCGCACGGGCCGTTGTGGCGGCGCCCGGTCGTGCTGCTGCAGGCGAGCGCGCATGCGGGCGCGGCGCTGGCCGCGCGCCGCTGGGACGACGCGCGCGCGGCGCTCGACGAAGCGGCGGTGCTGGCCCGTGAAATGAGCATGGGCCAGGCGCGCATCGAG
>NZ_LDVA01000131.1:0-282 GCF_050768715.1 Burkholderia sp. ZZQ-2
GCCGTATTACACGACCACGCAGGCCGTCGTCGCGGTCGGCGACTCGCCCGCGGCATCGGCGACCACCATCGACGAGCTCAAGGCCACCAAGGTCGGCGTCGCCAGCGGCACCACCAGCTACACGGTCGCCAAGGCTCAGCTCGGCGAGGCCGACCTCAACGTCTTCAACTCGGTCGACGACGTCGTGCTCGCACTCAAGGGCGGTCAGATCGACGCCATGATCACCGACCTCCCCGGCGCCTTCTACGTCGTCGGCGCCCAGCTCGACGATGGCGTGGTCAC
>NZ_LDVA01000132.1:0-245 GCF_050768715.1 Burkholderia sp. ZZQ-2
CGCCCGGTGCCCACTCGTCGAACGCGTAGGGACCGGTACCGACCGGGTGACCCATCGCGTACTCGGACAGCTGCGGGGACTCCGCCGAGCCGCTGACCTCGTCCGCACCGAACTCCTGCATCGCCGAAGGGCTCTGCATCGAGAAGGACGGGAGCGAGAGGGAGGCGACGAAGCCGGCGAACGGCTTGTTGAGGTCGATCGTGACCGAGTAGTCGCCGTCAGGGGTGCAGGACTTGTACACGGCG
>NZ_LDVA01000133.1:0-635 GCF_050768715.1 Burkholderia sp. ZZQ-2
GTCTCGTCCCGCGCATGCAGGACGGACTCACCTCCACCAATGTCTTCGTGCACGTGGAGGCGACCAGAGTAGGCGCCGGCATCGGGCTCCTCCCCTGCTTCGCGGCCGACCGCCATCCCGATCTCGTGCGCCTGCTGCCCACGGTCTTCGCCGAGAAGCTGCCGTACTACCTGGTCGCACGGCCCGAGTCGTTGCGCCTGCCGGCCGTCTCCGCTCTCGCCGCAGCCCTGCGCGCGCAGACGCGTGCGTCGAAGGCGATGCTCGACGGCGCGAGCGGCTGAGCACCGCCATGCGTTACTCCGAGGAGCGGGGCAGCCGGATCACCGCGCGAGGGTCGCGCGTGCATCCTGCACGAGAAGGAAGAGGGTACGACGCGCCTCGGGGAAGGCGGTGAAGCCGAATCGCTCGTAGAACGGGACGATCTCGTCGTTGATCGCGTGCACCAGGATGGCACGGACGCCGAGGGCGTCTGCGGCTTCGAGCGCTCGCATCGTCGCGTGCTGCAGGAGGGAGAACCCGAGACCCCGACCGGCGTACTCCCGGTCCACAGCCAGACGCCCGAGCAGCACGATGGGAACAGACACGGGCATGCCGCCCGCCAGCTGCGGCGGCCCGTCGCCGCGGTCGATGGCACT
>NZ_LDVA01000134.1:0-4881 GCF_050768715.1 Burkholderia sp. ZZQ-2
CGCCGCGCTGCAGTTGCGCGGCTCGGGCATCGCGATCGCGCACCAGTTGCTGCTGTATCCGGTCGTCGATTGCGCGACCGAGCATCCGTCGTACGAATCGCTCGGCAACGGCTATTTCCTGACGGCGGACATGATGCGCTGGTTCAAGCGCCACTATTTCGACGACGGCGCCGATCGCGCGTCGCCGCTTGCAAGCCCGCTCGCCGCGCCGGACGTCGCGGGCGCGGCGCCGGCGACGATCGTCAGCGCCGAATTCGATCCGCTGCGCGACGAGGCCGAAGCGTATGCGCTGCGTCTCGCACAGGCCGGCACGCCGGTGACCGTCGTGCGCTGGCCGGGCCAGCTTCACGGTTTCGCCAGCATGCTTGGCGCGATCGATGCGGCCGACCGCGTGCTGACCTTCGGCGCCGGCGCGCTGCGCCGCGCGTTCGACGCGGTGGAGGCGCCATGAGCCTCGCCGGCACGCGGGAGATCGTCGACGAGCTGCGTGCGGGGCGGATGGTCCTGCTCGTCGATGAAGAGGATCGCGAGAACGAAGGCGATCTCGTGATCGCGGCCGATCACGTGACGCCGGAAGCGATCAATTTCATGGCGCGCTTCGGGCGCGGGCTGATCTGCCTGACGCTGACCGCCGAGCGCTGCGAGCAGTTGCGCCTGCCGCCGATGGCCGATCACAACGGTACGCCGTTCGGCACCGCGTTCACCGTCAGCATCGAGGCGGCCGAAGGCGTGACGACCGGCATTTCGGCGGCCGATCGCGCGCATACGATTCGCGCGGCGGTGCGGGCGGGCGCCCGCCCCGACGATCTCGTCCAGCCGGGCCACGTGTTCCCGATCGCCGCGCGCCCGGGCGGCGTGCTCGTGCGCGCGGGGCACACCGAGGCCGGCTGCGATCTCGCGGCGCTCGCGGGGCTCACGCCCGCATCGGTGATCTGCGAGGTGATGAACGACGACGGCACGATGGCGCGGCTGCCCGAGCTGAAGGCGTTCGCCGCGCATCACGGGCTGAAGATCGGCACCATTGCCGACCTGATCCATTACCGGCGCGAACACGAATCGCTCGTCGAACGCGTCGGCGAGCGGCCGCTGCATACGCCTTGGGGGCGATTCCGTGCAATCGAGTATCGCGACACCGTACACGGCGCGCCGCATCTCGCGCTCGTGCGCGGCGAGCCCGATCCGTCGACGCCGGTGCTGACGCGCGTGCACGAATGCCATTCGCTGCTCGACCTGCTCGATGCGGAGCCGTCCGCGCATTCGTGGCCGCTGCATGCCGCGCTGCAACGGATCGACGCGGCCGGCTGCGGGGTCGCGGTGCTGCTCGACTGCGACATGCGCCGCGACGCGATGCGGATGCCGGCCGGCCATGCGCGCCGCGACGGACGCGTGACGGGAATCGGCTCGCAGATCCTGCGCGAGCTCGGCGTGCGGCGGCTGAACGTGCTGTCGAGCCCGTTCCGGTTGCCCGCGCTGTCGGGACACGACCTGGAGATCATGGCGTTCATTCCGCTCGGCGACGACGATCCGGAAAGCGCGCCAAGCGCGCATGCGAACCCGCTGCGGGCGGCGTGACGCGTTGCCGCGGAATGGTCGGCGGGTTGCCCGCTTGACAGGCTATCGTTTGTTTTTGTTGAGTACAGTCTTTGGTTTGTATTTTGACAATACATGCTGTAGATTGTATTTTCCGATTACAAACGATCGCCTGTCATTCCGCGGAGCGCCCGATGGCCTTTCCTGTCCAGACCCTGACCCAGCTGCGTCCGATACTCGTCGGCTTCCGGAAATCCGCGGGGCTCACGCAGGCGCAATTGGCCGCCCGCCTGGGCGTCACGCAGCAATCCTACGCGCAGCTCGAAGCCAACCCGTCGGCGGTCAGCATCGAGCGGCTCTTCAAGGTGCTGAACACGCTCGGCGTGCGCATGACGCTCGCGCCGGGCACGCAGGACGCTTCGGCGGCATCGGCCGATCCTGCGCCCGATGCCGATGCCGCGCCGGCGGTCCGCCAACCCGCCGCGAGCAAACGCAAGCCGGATGCGGCGCGCGGCACCACGGCCGCCAAAAATCCAGCCCGGCCTGCGGCCGGCGCCGCGCGCAAGCAGCCCGCGACGGCAACACCCGGCAAGCCACGGGTTTCGAAGCGGGAAGACTGGTGACGATGGCCACGCGTGCCCGTCACGACCGGCTCGACCTGTGGATGAACGGCATTCCGGTGGGCTACTGGGAAGTCCGGCGCGGCGTCGAGCGTCTCGTCTACCTGCCGGCCTGGCTCGACGATCCACAGGGGCGGCCGCTGTCGCTGTCGCTGCCCTTCACGCCCGGCAACCAGCCGCACCAGGGCGCGATCGTCGCCGATTATTTCGACAACCTGCTGCCGGACAGCGAGCCGATCCGCCGCCGCATCGCGCAGCGTTACCGGCTCCGGTCGACGGCGCCGTTCGAATTGCTCGCGTCGATCGGCCGCGATTGCGTCGGCGCGATCCAGATGCTGCCGCCTGGCGAAACGCCCATCGATCTCGAGACGATCGACGGCGTGACGCTCGACGATACGGCCGTCGCCGAGGTGCTGCGACACGCGACCGCCGCGCCGCTGCCCGGCCGTGCGGAGCCGGAAGGCGACCTGCGCCTGTCGATTGCCGGCGCGCAGGAAAAGACGGCATTGCTGCGCCAGGGAAACCGCTGGCTGCGGCCATCGGGCAGCACGCCGACGACGCACATCTTCAAGCTGCCGCTCGGGCGTGTCGGGAACATGCAGGCCGACATGCGGACGTCCGTCGAAAACGAATGGCTGTGCGCGAAGCTCGTCGCCGCGTACGGCTTGCCGGTCGCGGCGTGCGACATCGGCCGGTTCGACGACCAGAAGGCGTTGATCGTCGAGCGCTTCGACCGGCGTGCTTCGCGCGACCGCACGTGGATCCTGCGGTTGCCGCAGGAGGACATGTGCCAGGCGACCGGCACGCCGTCGGGCGCGAAATACGAATCCGACGGCGGCCCGGGCATCGACACGATCATGGGCATCCTCGCCAATTCGGCCGACGCCGCGCCCGACCGGATGAATTTCTTCGTCGCGCAACTCGTGTTCTGGGTGCTGGCGGCGATCGACGGGCATGCGAAGAACTTCAGCATCGCGCACCTGCCCGGCAACACGTACCGCAGCACGCCGCTCTACGACGTGCTGTCCGCGCATCCGATCATCGGCACGCGCCGCAACCAGCTTCCGCCGCGCCGCGCGCGGCTCGCGATGGCCGTGTGCGGGAAGAACCGGCACTACGTGATCGGCGAGATCCAGCCGCGCCACTGGGTCGCGCAGGGCCGGCGCGTCGGCCTGACCGAAGACGACGTGCACGCCGCGATGGCGGCCGTCGTCGCTCGCACGGAACCCGCGATCGAGGAAGCCGCGGCGCAGATCCCGGCGGAATTTCCGGTGGACGTGGCGGATGCGATCTTCGACGGGATGCGGCGGCAGGTCCGCAAGCTCCGGGCGGGCGATCTCGCGTGACGGATCGACGGCGGTCGGTCGGGTTCGGGGCGGGCTTTGGCGTCCGGTGGCGCGCTTCGATGTACTGAATCGGGGCGCGCCCGGAACGGGTTGTGCCGGGCTCGTCCACCCGGACGATGCGCGCCTGCGCCACCGCCGCACAATGGTCGCCGTGCCCAATCCCGCCCCCGCCCCCTCATGGAATCCGCCGACCTCACGACCGCGTTCAGCCCGCTGCAGATCGGCCCGCTGACGCTGCGCAACCGCCTGATCAAGTCAGCCACCAACGAGGGCATGACGCCGAACGGCGTGCCGTCGCGCGCGCTCGTCCGTTTTCACGAACGCATTGCCGAAGGCGGCGCCGCGCTGACGACCGTCGCGTACTGCGCGATCAGCGACGACGGACGCACGTTCGTCGACCAGGCACGGCTCGACGTGCCGACGGTCCGCCAGTTCCGCGCGCTGACCGACGCCGTCCATCGCCACGGCGCCGCCGCCTCCGCGCAGATCACGCACGGCGGCTGCTTCACGTTCCTGCCGTCGCTGTCGACCCGACGGCCGTTGAGCGCATCGGGCGGTTTCAACAAGGTTGGCGTGATGAGCGGCCGCTTTTTGAAGCAGGCGATGACGCGCGACCAGATGTCCGCGGTCGCCGACGAATTCGCGCAGGCCGCACGCCATGCGCGCGACGCCGGCTTCGATGCGGTCGAGATCCACATGGGGCACGGCTATCTGCTCAGCCAGTTCCTGTCGCCGCTGTACAACCGCCGCCGCGATGCGTACGGCGGCGACGCGGCACGGCGCGCTGCTTTCCCGGCCGAGGTGCTGCGCCGCGTGCTCGACGCGGTGGGCCGCGATCTCGCCGTCGTCTGCAAGATCGGCGTGACCGAAGGCGTGCGCGGCGGCGGAACCGCCGACGACGCATGCGGGATCGCGCGGCGGCTCGAAGCCGAAGGCGCGCACCTGCTCGTGCTCAGCGGCGGGATGAACGTCGAATCAGTGTGGCAGCTGTTCGGCAGCCCGTTGCCCGGCGACGCGCGCGCGAACGCCGACAACGCGATCGTGCGCGCGGCGATGGCGCTGCAGAAACTCACCGAGCCGAAGATGGGCGCGTTTCGCGAGATGTATTTCCTCGAGCACTCGAGGAAGGTGCGCGCGTCCGTCCGGATGCCGCTCGCTTACCTCGGCGGCGTGCGTTCGCGCGGGAACGTCGAACTGGCGATGCGCGAAGGGTTCGATGCGGTCGCGCTCGCCCGCGCGCTCGTGTTCGAGCCGGATTTCGTCAACGGACTGCGCGACGGCCGGCTCGCGCAGTCGGGCTGCACGTCGTGCAACCGTTGTGTCGTGTCGATGTACACGCCGGGCGGCACCGCGTGCGTCCTGCGCGAGCCGAACGACCCCGCGCC
>NZ_LDVA01000135.1:0-5723 GCF_050768715.1 Burkholderia sp. ZZQ-2
CCCGCCCTTCCCGCCGGCCTGAGCAAGCCGCCGGGCGCGCATGCGCGAAGCCGGCACGCTGGCCGCCACTTCCCGCTCGCCGGACACCCGCACGTCCACCTTGCCTTTTTCGCGTTTTGTTTAGTATTTTTAGTAACGTCGTTTTCGCAGATTAGCGCTTAAAAACCGGTAATTTTCGGGTATTCCCCGGTTATCCGGCCCGAATTCCGCGATACGTTTTACTATACAATCGCTTTCACCCTAAACAAACCGGACCCCGAACGATGGGTACCACCATTCGCGATGTGGCGCGGGCGGCAGAGGTCTCGATCGGCACCGTCTCCCGCGCGCTGAAAAACCAGCCGGGCCTGTCCGAAGCCACGCGTGCGCGCATCGTCGAGATCGCGCAGCGGCTCGGCTACGATCCCGCGCAGCTGCGGCCGCGCATCCGCCGGCTCACCTTCCTGCTGCATCGCCAGCACAACCGCTTTCCGGCCAGCCCGTTCTTCTCGCACGTGCTGCACGGCGTCGAGGACGCCTGCCGCGAGCGCGGCATCGTGCCGACGCTGCTCACGGTCGGGCCGAACGACGACGTGCTGCGCCAGATGCGCCCGCACGCGCCCGACGCGATCGCGGTCGCCGGCTTCATCGAGCCGGAGACGATCGAGGCGCTCGCCGCGACCGGCCGGCCGCTCGTGCTGATCGACCTGTGGGCGCCCGGCCTGCGCTCGGTGAACATCGACAACGCAACGGGTGCGGCGCTCGCGATGCGTCACCTGCTCGCCACCGGCCGCACGCGGATTGCATTCATCGGCGGCTCGCCCGCGCACTACAGCATCGCGCAGCGCGCGATCGGCTACCGGCGCGCGTTCTTCGAAGCCGGGCGGCTGTTCGATCCCGCCTACGAAGTGACGATCGACGCGGGGCTCGATCCCGACACGGGCGCCGCGCGCGCAATGGAGCAGCTGCTCGACGCACCGGGCCCGCGCCCCGAAGCCGTGTTCGCGTACAACGACGCGGCCGCGCTCGCCGCGCAGCGCGTGTGCACCGCGCGCGGCCTGCGGATTCCGGACGACATCGCGATCGTCGGCTTCGACAACATCCCGGCCGCCGCGCACGCGAGCCCGCCGCTCACGACGCTCGCGGTCGACAAGGAAGCGCTCGGCCGCCGCGGCGTCGAGCTGCTGCTCGCCGACTCGCCCGAACGCACCGAGATTTCCCTGCCCGTCGAGCTGATCGTGCGGGCCAGCAGTCAGCCCGCCGGCTCCCCGGCACTCGATACCGCCACGGTCACCGAATCATGAACATGCCCCCGGTCCAACCCTGCACGGCCGCGCCGGCCGCCCACACGCAAGCCGCGCCGTTCGTCGCGAGTTTCCGCGATCCGTCGTTCCTGCTGTCGCACATCGAGGACACGCTGCGCTTCTACGCAACCAACGCGTTCGACCCGACGGGCGGCTTCTACCACTACTTCCGCGACGACGGCAGCATCTACAACCGCACGTCGCGCCACCTCGTCAGCAGTTGCCGGTTCGTCTTCAACTACGCGATGGCGTACCGGCACTTCGGCGATCCGCGCCACCTGGAATACGCGCGCCACGGGCTGCGCTTCCTGCGCGACGCGCACTGGGACGACGAACTGCAGGGCTACGACTGGGAACTCGACTGGCGCGACGGTGCGAAGCGCGCGACGCTCGACGGCACGCGCCACTGCTACGGGCTCGCGTTCGTGCTGCTCGCGGCCGCGCACGCGACGATGGCCGGCATCGACGAGGCACGCCCGCTGATCGCGGCCACCTACGAGCTCGCCGAGCACCGCTTCTGGGACGCAGCCGCGGGCCTCTACGCGGACGACGCGACGCCGAACTGGATCGTGTCGTCGTACCGCGGCCAGAACGCGAACATGCACATGACCGAGGCGCTGCTCGCGGCCCACGAGGCGACCGGCCACCTCACGTACCTCGATCGCGCGGAAAAGCTCGCGTCCCACATCACGCAGCGCCAGGCCGCACTGTCGGGCGGGCTCGTGTGGGAGCACTACCATGCGGACTGGTCGGTCGACTGGGACTACAACAAGGAAGACAGCTCGAACATCTTCCGCCCGTGGGGCTTCCAGCCCGGGCACCAGACCGAATGGGCGAAGCTGCTGCTGATCCTCGAACGGCACCGCCCGCTCGACTGGCTCGTGCCGCGCGCGGCCGAGCTGTTCGACGCCGCGCTCACGCACGCATGGGACGCCGACCACGGCGGCCTGTACTACGGCTTCGGCCCCGACTTCACGATCTGCGACCACAACAAGTATTTCTGGGTGCAGGCGGAGACCTTCGCGGCGGCCGCGATGCTCGGCGCGCGCACCGGCAGCGAGCGCTTCTGGGACTGGTACGACGAGATCTGGCGCTATAGCTGGGCGCACTTCGTCGATCACCGCTACGGCGCGTGGTACCGCATCCTCACCTGCGACAACCGCAAGTACAGCGACGAGAAGAGCCCGGCCGGCAAGACCGACTATCACACGATGGGCGCGTGCTACGACGTGCTGGCAACCCTCGCGCGCGCGCAGCGCAGCGAGCCGACGCAATGAGCGGCGGCACGTTTCCGGCTTTCGTGTCGGCAGGCGACATCCTGACCGACATGGTGCGCGCGGGCGATGCGCAATGGACGTCGGTACCGGGCGGCGCCGGCTGGAACGTCGCGCGCGCGGTTGCGCGGCTCGGCGTGCCGAGCGCGCTCGCGGGATCGATCGGCGAAGACTGCTTCTCCGACGTGCTGTGGCGCACGAGCGACGCGGCCGGGCTCGACCTGCGCTTCCTGCAGCGCGTCGCACGGCCGCCGCTGCTCGCGATCGTGCACGAGACACGCCCGCCCGCGTATTTCTTCATCGGCGAAGCAAGTGCCGATCTCGCGTTCGATCCGGCGCGGCTGCCGGCCGGCTGGACCGACCATGTGAAATGGGCGCATTTCGGCTGCATCAGCCTCGTGCGCGAGCCGCTCGCCGGCACGCTGGCCGCGCTCGCGGCCGACCTGCACGCGCGCGGCGTGAAGATCAGCTTCGACCCGAACGTCCGGAACCTGATGACGGCCGCGTACCGGCCGACGCTGGAAAAGATGGCCGCGCTCGCCGACCTGATCAAGGTGTCCGACGAGGACCTGCGGCACCTGTTCGGCGGCGACGGCCCCGACGCGATCGCCGCGGTGCGCACGCTGAACCCGCGCGCGGCCGTGCTCGTCACGCGCGGCGCACAGGCGGCGACGCTCTACGCGGACGGCGACGTGCATGAAGCCAGCCCGCCGCGCGTCGAGGTGGCCGACACCGTCGGTGCGGGCGACGCGTCGATCGGCGGCATGCTGTTCAGCCTGATGGCCGCGCCGCAGCGCACGTGGCGCGAGCATCTCGTGTTCGCGCTGGCCGCGGGTGCCGCGGCGTGCCGGCATACGGGTGCGCACGCGCCGACGCTCGACGAGGTCGTCGCATTGATCGAACGCTGACGGCACGCCGATGGCACGAACGGTGACCGGACGCTGTTCGGTCACCGATAAGCGGCGCTGTACATGCTGCGCCGCAGTGCTACGATGAAGTGTCCTTTTGCGGGAGAGCACCATGGACACGAACACGTTCACGAAAGGCATCTACACGGCCAAGGCGCATACCCAGCACGCGGGCAACGGGCAGTTCCAGGGTTACGTGATCCTCTCGCGCGACGACGGGGACGACACCGAGAACACGCGTTACGACGTCCACTCGACGAGCCCCAGCGAGGAAGAGGCGTTCGACGAGGCGAAAGCGCTCGCGCACCGGATTCTCGGCGAGATCGAGCTGTAACGCGCACCGACCTTCAGGCGCGGCTCAGAGCAGCCGCGCCACCATCGATACCAGCATCGTCAGCACCAGTGTCGACATGAACGGGAACGGGTAGCGCCGCCCGCCGAGCGTCAGCGTGACGTCGCCCGGCATCCGCCCGATGCCGAGCTTGCCGAGCCACGGCCAGCAGCGCGTCAGGATCATCACCGCGACGAACGTCGTCAACAGCCAGCGCAGCATGCTAGGGCCTGTTTCCATATGGAACGCGCATGCGTTGCCACGAGAACGGCCGCTCGCGAGGCGCGCGACGCCGCGAATACTGGACGTATTCGCAAGGAGCGCAACGCGGCGAGCGGCCGTTCTCGTGGCAACCCCAAATTAAAAGAATCATGTCACGGGAATGCCCGAAATCGCCCGTATGGCGGCGTCGCTCGTCGCTTGTTTGGCACGGCCAAACGGCGCTCCTCACTCCTTGCCCTACGAGCGATTTCGGGCATTCGCATGTGCGTTCCATATGGAAACAGGCCCTAGCCCCGTCAGAGTGCGTGCGAGCGATCGCCGCGCGCGAACGCGTCGAGCGTGCCGTCGATGCCGCGCGAGAACGCGATCACCTTGAACAGCTCGCCCATCTCGGCCTCGGAAATCAGCTTCTGCACCGCGTTCGCGGCCGGCAGGAATTCACGGATGTCCGACGGGTCGATCGCGGCCAGCGCGTCGGTGATGCCCGCGTTCAGCAGGAAGCGCGCCTGCGACGTGTAACCGAGCAGGTCGGCGCCGGTCGCGACGGCCGCGTCGTAGATGCCGGTGAATTCGACGTGCGCGGTGATGTCCTGCAGCCCCGGGTACAGGAACGGATCGTCGTGCGCATGGTGCCGGTAGTGGCACATCAGCGTGCCGCGGTCGCGCTGCGGGTGGTAGTACTCGTGCGCGGGAAAACCGTAGTCGACCAGCAGCACCGCGCCGCGCCCGAGCATCGTGCAGACGGTGCGCGTGAAAGCCAGCGCGGCCTCGTGCGTCTCGGTCACGTAACCGTCGCCCGCCTCGTCGAGCCCCGCGAGCACCGCCGGCAGGCCGGCCGGCGCGGCAGGACGGTCCTCGAACACGAACGCCTGCCGCGCATCGAGCGCGACACCGCGCTCCTGCCATGCGCCGCCCGCCTTCGCGAACAGGCGCACGGGCATCGCATCGAGCACCTCGTTGCCGACCACGACGCCGTCGAACCGCTCGGGCAGCGCGTCGAGCCAGCGCACCTTCGCGGCGAGCGCCGGCGCGGCGGCCGTGATCGTGTCGCGCTGCCGTTCGCGCAGCTCGCCGGACAGGTCGACGATCAGGTATTCGTCGAGTCCGGCGCCCAGCGCGTCGAGCGCCGCGAGCAGACCGGCCGCGAGCTTGCCCGTGCCGGCGCCGAATTCCATCACGCAACGCGTGCCGCTCGCCGCGAGCGCTTCCGCGACCGGTTGCGCGAGCGTCTGTGCGAACAGCGGCGACAGCTCGGGCGCGGTGACGAAGTCGCTGCCGTCGTCGGCGCGGCGCCCGAACTTGCGCGCGCCGCCGCTGTAATAGCCGAGGCCGGGCGCGTACAGCGCACGCTCCATGAAGCGGTCGAACGGCAGCCAGCCGCCGGCCGCCGCGATCTCGTCGCGCAGTTGCGCGGCAAGGGTTTCGGACTGCGCGAGCGCGTCGGGGCCGGGAGCAGGTAAACTAGCGGGTTCGTGAGCTTTCGGGTTCATCCCGGCATTGTAAATGACCGTTTCAGCCGATACGTCGACCCTGCGCGTGGCGCTCGTCACCGGTGCCCTGGGCAGCGCGGCCGACGCCGCGTCGATCGGTCGTGCGCTCGCGACGGGATTCGCCCGGCACGGCTGGGACGTCGCGCTGCAGCGCAGCCCCGGCACGCCGCATGCGGCCGCCGACGCGCTCGTCGCCGAAGTCGCGGCGCTCGGCC